>JAILIJ010000306.1 GCA_024695315.1 Bacteroidaceae bacterium | reverse complement strand
TATATATTTTTTCATTTTATAAATGCTTTTTTAGTTAATAATTTGGATTTCGAAAGTAGTTAATGAGTAGTTAAAACAACGATTGTTGAGGTGGAAAACATACTGCGAATAGTCATCTTCGTCTCTTATGCTTCTTTTTTTAGCTATTCCTTATCCACTTTCGAGACATTAAAAAGTTTCTAAAATTATTTGATAGTAACCTTCACGCCGTTGTGAATGAACATACCAGGAGTAGAAGGCTTGCCATTGAGCTTAACGCCCTGAACAGTGTACCATTCGCCAGCAGCATCGAAGAAATCGAGCAAGTCGCCAGAAACTTCTGAAATTGAAGTTGGCTCGCCGTCAATATTGAGTGAAATACGCTTTGCAGCGTTTGCCACTGTCTCATCGAGAGTGAAGTATGCGCGGAATCCGTTGATAGTTGCAGGCATAGCATTAGGGTAGTAGAGTGTGTTGTTAGCTCCGAGGAAAAGCATGCTCTCCTTGTCGCCTTCTACTGTGTGAGGCTTGGCTGATGTAGCAACGAAAGAAACTCCATTGAATGATGTCTCAGGAGACTCTATTCCTAATTGTTTTACAATATTATCACCATAGGCTTCTCCTATCAAAGTAGGATTGACTACCGAATTGTTAACTTTTAGCAGGTATGGAGTGTTAGCAAATATAAAATCATCGTATTCATCCAAAGTGACAGTTTCAAACTCTAAACTCAGTTGATCATCAATAAGAGTTGCATTGGTAAGCTGTTTGAAAGTATAGTTATAATAACCAAAAATTTCATTTAGATTATCTTTGTTTAAGAATAAAGGACTACTGAAGGTGTTATAGTATCCAGCTGTTATAGTACGATTCTCCAAATAATATAATTGTGTTTCATTCGTGTTACTTGTAATTAAATTGCTATTATCTTCAGTATCATTGATATTGTTTGTTTTTACAATCTTAACCTGGTCACTTGATGAAATATCTGATGATAATTTCCAAATGTCGTCTAAATTTACTATACAATCAATACGGTCAAATAAATAACTTATAACTTTAGTTTTAGGTGCAGATGTGAGTTGAGAAAAATCCCCGTCAATTCGAAAATCTGCAGTAGAAAGTATAACACTATTACTTACATCACTATTTAATACGTTCATTTTTGAATTTACTGTAATACTTGTATTGACTTTCTCGGTTCCGGAAAAAACAATTCCACCTCCCAAAAGGTTCAAATCATCTGTAATTATTCCAGTATAATATCCTTGTAGTAAAAATCCATGATAATTGGTGATGCTTTTTGCTGTTAGTGTGTACATGTAACTTTGCTCATCGTATTGAATTCTGCTATTAACATATTGTCCGTAATTAATGAGATGAGCAATACTCATGGCTTCTTTGTTCATGTCAGTACATAGTTCGAGGTCAAATTTTTCTTTTCTGTCGTCCAAGTTATCTGTGTTGGCTTCATGAACGTAGAGACACAAAGAATCTGTAGAATTTTCGCTATAAATGCAATAAAAATCATCTGTTGTATAGTTGTTGAACTCAAGACTAGGACCTTCAATTTCTTTACCATCGATATAGTATAATCTCTGTGAGATAAGATTGACAGTACCGTTGATTTTTACAGAGTGTGTAAATTCAAGATCCTTATTTATAGCATACCAACCGCTTGTGAGTTCTGTTTCTTCGCCTGTAAGTATAGTAACATCAGACTTGTCAATGTATTGTACATTTCCGTATTTATCTGCGTAAGGAACTTTGTCTCCTTTGAGATATGGATTTGTTATTGTTGCGTCATCTGCCATCATATTTGTTGCAGATGTAAATGCGAAAGCAAATAAGAATAATGCTTTTGCAGAAGATGTAATGATTTTTTTCATAATAGTTTTTGTGAAAAATATTAATTTTATGAATCTCTCTATGTAAAATAAGAATTGCATTTTTATGAACATTTTTTATTGCTACAAAAATAGTGTATTTTTCCCTATTTGTCAATTATTTAAGGAAGTAATTGTGTTTAACATTCGGAAGTTGTTAGAAAGTAGACAATCAAACGGTTGTTGAGGCGGATAATATACTGCCAATTATTACTGTCAGCTAATAATTTTGTCCATTTGCACAACTTAATGCAGAACATTTTATTCATCAATGCAGAAGAATTTCTTTATTCCTACTGGGCTATTCTATACTTATTGCGAAATATTTCTTAAAATCATTCAATGATTTTGAAAATTTCTCCTAAATAATAGAAATATTCCTGCTGAACTTTACGAAAAAAATTGCGCTCGAATGAAAGAATTATCTTGCAATAAACTGTGCCACGTCACAGCTTACATCTACAAACTTTCTCGTGTCTTTCAATAACAATTTTTGTACATTTCGTTTTTGTTTCATTTTTAACGGGGCTTAAATGTTTGTTAAACGTCCGTTAAACAGGTGTAAAAAAAGTGGGCTATTCCTTTCAGAACAGCCCACCCAGATTATTGTTTGTCGATAGTGCCAATATTAATAAGCAGAACTTGTGCTTCCGAATGTGATAGCACCGTTTGTTCCTGCACCGCTAAGAGTCTCACCATCGTCGAGACCTTTGACAAATAAAACATTGTGCTTGCCTGTTGCTACAGAGCTGCCAGCGAGGATGCTTGCACGAAGTTTGTTGCTGCGAACATTTACTTCAGGTGTTATATATTTTTTCATTTTATAAATGCTTTTTTAGTTAATAATTTGGATTTCGAAAGTAGTTAATGAGTAG
>JAILIJ010000057.1 GCA_024695315.1 Bacteroidaceae bacterium | reverse complement strand
TGTACACTTCATATTCTCTCTTTGTCTTATTTACACAACTAAAAAGAACACAAAATAAAAAACACAATAAACTATATACCAAAACAATATTTGCAAATTTAAATTTCATAATTATAGATTTATACCTGCATGAGTGCTTTTACACCCACACAGGTTTATGTTACTCAATTATTATAAATAGTGATCTTTGAACGTTTCAATTGTTTTTCCATCCTTATATTCATCTGGCACCTTATCATATGTTACTGTACCAGAACTACAATTCTTATTAGAATAACACTCATCAACAGGCTTGGTATTCCAAGGTGCAGGACAATAAGCATTCACTTTGCAGGTATAATGCTCCCCTTTCTTTTCATACGATCTAAGATACGTATCCAAATGATTTCCTTTTCTCTTAGGACATTGTAATAACTTATCTTCCGGACCATAACATGGTTGAACATTCTCTTTAGTTCTGTATTCATTCGCAGAACTTTCAATCGTCTGACCAATAGCTTCAATGTTCTCTGCCCAAAGCAAATCATCTTCTGACATATTAGCTGCAGTATAAGAACCATATGCCTTATATGAACCAAGTCCTACAGCAACAAGAGCAACGACGGCAAATGCCATCTTAATGTTTTTTTTCATAATTGTTTTTATTATTGTCCCATCGACAGAAATATGTCGTATGAAACGAGGTATTAACTTAATTTAATTCTTCTCTTTCATCATTATTCCTCTGTACACAAAGAATATATGATTACTGAGTTTGTGAAGACGGCCAATCTCCACGGCGTCATACTCATGTACGGTACCTTATTCGAAAGTCAGCACAACACCCCAATGACGCATTTTGCGCATATTTCCGTACTACCAGTCCATAAGTCACATACAAAACGTAAGCGATGCAAATGAACTTAGCAGTTCAAAATTCATTTATGTTTCCCCAAAATGTTATAATTATTTTATTAATTATATCCAGATATAACAACATCTCACCAAGAAATTAAGATGTTCGTATGAGTTTTTCAACTTATGTTTTTCGGCATCTTTTGTTTTTCTGTTACAAAATTATAGCATTTTAGTACTCCTTCCAAATTTTTATGTGATTATTTTTTGCAAAATAGTAAAACTTTTCGGGGGGGGTAAATATGTACACTTTAATAAAGATATAGTAATCTTCACTATCACTATATATTAGCATTAATTCACATATACTAACTCAAACCACTTCATAATATTGATATGTAATCATTGTTCCACATCCTACGTGCGTAGCATCATAAAAGAGTTTTCTTCATCACTCTCCCCCTTTCAATACGAATAGTAAGTAATTCGTTAAAAATAAAAACATTAAGACAGAAACAAATAAAGCAATCCTTATATTTTGTCAAGAAAAATATCATCATGTTCTTTCATCTTATATGAGCTATATTATTCTAATACAACACAATGTTGCATAATATGCGTAAAAAATACTACTCAACAATTTTTATATTATTAAATATTATTCTTCATCATATTTTCTCTTAAACAATTAATCATAAAAATATCAGTTTAGGATATTTAATATTTCCCAAACTGTATTAAAATTTACAATAAAATAAGTGAATTATGATTTAGGCAACAAAGCAACATCTTTCACACTTCAGTAAAACCGGAAAAAAGTATAAACTTACAACAGTAAAATAACCGTATAGACAAACAACCTGCATCCCCCAACGACCTTATCGTAATTAACAAAAAAAGTGCGTCAACACAGACGTACTTTTCTACCCCACCTCCTTCGACAACGCTTCGTATCTCCTTCGTAACTGCTTCGAATTCCATTGCTGATGAGTATCGATTTTTTTTACATTAGAATTTTATCTCATCCCCTTTGGAATCGGAGTTGGAAACGCATCGTCAGATGAATGTTTAAAGATAATATTTATCATGCTATTTTAGCTCTTTTTCTACCCTCAAAAAATATTTTAACACAAAATTTAACATTTTAACATTTTCGCCACGAAGCATTGTAATCTCGACATTACAATAACGAAAAAATATTTTTAAGGACTTATCATACTTTTTTATTTGTTTAGTTTATATGACTTAAACGAATATAGATGACACGGAAGGAACGAAATTATAAGGCTGTAAGCCTTGTGAGATTTCCATTAGATTCTAAATTTCCGTAGTTTTAAATAATTAGAATACTAAGTGGTTAAGATAGGCAAAAAAGTCTATGGCATAGGCAAAAGACCTTCCCATTGAACATTCCAATGTCCATCTTTTGGAAAACCAGGAAGTACATCATCACATCCATCCCAACCTGCACACATAAGAGCTACAGCAGTTAGCAAGCCACCATTACCAGGAAGATAGCAGCGAAGTCGTGAATCTTGATAATTATGTCCATTTACCAAATATGTGTTGGTACGTTTGTCCATTAATATAGCATCAATAGCATCTGCTGGTTTGCCCAATCTTGTGGCACACATGCAAGTCATAGGATAGTCCCATCCCCAAGTTTTATTCCAGTTCCAGCTGTTCATTACCCACTCAAGAGTTTGCGTCATAGTGGATTTATCATATTGAGGAGAGAAAGGTAGAATGCCACATGCACCAAGCACAGCCATGTGATCGCTATACATTGCCAAAGGAACATTTGGCGACTTATAGCTCGCAGCTGATTCGGCTGCAGCATATACCCCATCCTTAGCCGTTAAAGAAGACATCTTATCAATTATCTTCTGCCACTCCTTATGAGGTTGCAGACCTTGTCTTTTTCTCCATTCTTGAGCCACGCCCAGGGCATAATGCCAGTAGGAAAGTTCAAAAGGAGGATTGATAGTTTCAGCCGCTTTCAGAGTCTCCTGAGCAGGAATACACCCCCTAAGAACATAACGGTCATGCTGCTCGTCATAAGAAGCAAAAGAAGCCATGAAACGTGCCGTCTCATCCACCATTTCCGAATATTTACGTATAATATTTTCATCGCCTGTGGCACGATAAAGCAGTTCACATAAATAAATGATATGAGGCTGTTGCCAAATGAGGAAAGACCCGACATTAGAAGGTGCTTCCTTTGCCGAAGGATCCGTCATCTTCATCCATCGCGCTCCTTCAAAACCTTGTCGACGCGCAATCTCGCGCGCCATAGGCAAAGCCTTTTCATACCAAGGAATAGTGCGGGCCAACATCTCAGGATGCCCCCAAAGAGCAAACTGAGCTTGATGCCACCATATCATCTCAAGGTGATATTTGCCAAACCAAGAATTATAGGTCAAACCAGTCTCCTGAGGAGGAGTTGTGCCAGCACATTGGATAGCTAGAAGGTATTGAGACAATACAACTCTGCGTTCTAGTTCTTTGGCACGCGGATCTGTGCAAAGGCTAAAATCCACGGCTGCACCAGACTTCCAATATTCATTC
>JAILIJ010000298.1 GCA_024695315.1 Bacteroidaceae bacterium | reverse complement strand
ACTTTAAATATCAATAGAATTATAACACTATAAATAGGATATCTATTTTTTCTATATTAATAACGGGAATAAAAGTATAATGAACAAAAAAAACAATTGTATGAAGTACATCAAGTTTTCTTTTGGTGCTATGTTGTGTGCAGCAACATGCATGTTTTCATCATGTTATGAGTCAGGACTTCAGTCACTTGAGTTGAATACTGATAGTCTTAAGAATCAGGAAGAAGCTACAACAGTAAAAATCAATCAGAGTGATGTTACCTACCCTACTGATTACACATACTCAATTACTGCTAACTCTTCTGCAGATATTGTTGTTAACAACTCAAAAGTTACTCAAGGCTCGTCTTACAAAGGCTCAGCAAAAGTTGGAACATTACTAAATATCGAAGCTACTTCTAGATCAACATCCGAGACTATCACAAAAATGGTTACACTCGATGCAAACGGAAAAAAAATCGTGATAGATTTCCAAAGAGATGGATCAAAGACTAATAAGAAAGTTTCAAATGCTCTCAACTCTGCAGCAACTGATGGTGCAGTTACTATATATGGCACAAGCAAACAATTGTACTCTAACGCAATTACTTCTTATATAACATTCTCAGAAAAAGCTCTTAACGCTGCTATAAGCAACGGATTGAGTACAGAGGATAATCTCTTAATTCAGCCAAAGAACCCAACTTCTTCTACAATAGCACAGAATTTGGATGCTGTAACAGAGAATATTGACTTACTCACAATAACAACTTCTCCTGAGAACATAAAATTGGGTTCAGAAACTGCTACAATAGCTCTTACAAGTGAGAATTTCGAAAAGAATATGAGTTTCTCATGTGAAGGTATTGGTAAAATTGAAATGATGGATGCACATACAATTCAGTTTGACGTAAACGAACTCAAAGATTATACAATCACAGCAGACGTTAAAGTTGAATACAATGGAACAGATTCTATCACAGATGGTAACTATTTCAAAGTTCCTATAGGAAATCAGGATATTACATACTACACAAAGTCTGGTTATACATGTACATATACTTCTAACGATTTCATCAACAAGTATCTAAAGGCTAAGTTCGGAGAATATACAGATAAAGCTGTACGTACAATAAAAATACGTAATACACAGCAAACTGCTAGCGTAAGATACGAAATCTGTCAAGCTGTTCATCACTATAAGGTATATTTCGGTGATATGAAACTCGACGTTGATGTTTACGGTGGTGATAGAATCACAGTTTTTACTGCCGAAGCTAAAATCGTTAAATAAAACTTACAAACTCGCTTCATACTTCATACATTAGATATATTTTATCAACGAAGATGGGATTTGCTAATAGCAAATCCCTTCTTTTTATATGAATATTTATTTGCTTTGAACTTGCTCAACATGATTTTTTAAATTATCTTTGCAAGAAACAGACAACAATAACTTAACTAAAGTTTCGTAAGTTCAATAAAAAAACACTTTATAAGTGCGAAAAAGGAGTTATGGAGGAAGAACAACGGTGTGATATATACTAATCAATTTGTTTGAGAAATTATTTCCACAACAAATATCGACATTTTCCAAACTAAACCTTAACGAGTTACGAAAACTAAAATAATAAAAAAAATGAAAGTCATAAATCTTGGAGCACAAAACTCTATCGTCAATAAATACTTATCAGAAGTAAGAGATGCAGATATTCAAAAGGATAGAATGCGTTTTAGACAGAATATCATTAGAATTGGCCATGTAGAAGCCTATGAAATAAGTAAATTTCTAGATTATGCCCCAAAAACAGTTTTGACTCCACTTGAAAAATGCGAAGTGGAATTACACACAAATAAAATTGTTCTTGGTACTGTTTTTCGCGCAGGCTTACCTCTACATCAGGCGTTCCTTGACATGTTCGACGAGGCAGATAATGCCTTCGTGTCCGCTTACAGATATTACCTCGATAAGGAATGTACCAAAATTGGAGTGAAAATAGAATATATGGCTACTCCATCTCTAAAAAATAAAACCCTCATTCTGGTTGACCCTATGCTTGCAACAGGAGAAAGCATGGAACTGGCTTATAAAGCTTTTCTTACAAATGGTACACCTAATAAACTTATTATGGCCTGTGTTATTGCTAGTAAACAAGGAGTTGATCACTTGAAAAAGCTATTCCCTAAAGATGATGTAATTCTTGTTTGCGGAGCTATTGATCCTATACTTAACGAAAAAAAATATATTGTTCCAGGACTTGGTGATGCTGGTGATCTTATGTACGGAGAAAAAATGTCCAATAACTAATACTTTTTTTTACTAAAAGTAAAATAGAGAAAACATTTTAGAAAAAGAGAATACAATTCAGTCGCTAATTTGATTGCTAAAAATCAAATTAGCGATTTTTTTGCACATTCTATGCATTATCAATTAAACTTTATACTATATTTGCCATTGAAAATGAAAGAAACTGCCATTAATAGACATTTTTTCTATACAATATATTTGATAACCTTTAAACGAACAAGAAATGAAAAAAATCTTCTTAAGTCTTGCTATTATTGCTGCCGCTAATGCAGCAAATGCACAAGTTTCCGTAGAAGGAAGCAAATTTACAGATAATTGGTCTGTTGGAATACAAGCAGGTGTTTATCAGCCTACTGTCGGCCAAAACATATTCAATGACAACAGAGCTGCGTTAAATATCGAAGTACAAAAACAAATTACACCTGTATTTGGTTTGGGCGTTAACTATCTACTTGGTATTAACGACAACAATACAAACAAAAACACAAACCTTTTCTACAATAAAGGCAGTAAAACTGCTTTTGACTTTGGTAATTTGGGAGTAAATGGTCTTATTAACTTAAACAACTTATTCTGTGGATATAATGGAAAACCACGTAACTTCGAAGTTGTTGCTCGAGCTGGTATTGGCGTTATTTCTGAATTTGGAAATTCATACCCTTATTTCAACGGATGTAATTCACGCAATAATATGACCGTTGATTTCGGTGCAGATTTTAACTGGAATTTGGGAGAAGATAAAGCATGGTCTATCAATCTAAAACCAGCCATCACATATGTTCTATCTAACGAGGCTTTTAAAAGCCAGGGAACTACTACAACTTCACTTAATGTGAATAATAGTTTTATTACAATTCTTGCTGGTATTACTTATCACTTTGGAAACTCTAATGGAACCCACTCTTTTGTGATCCATGAGGGGCAGTACTCACAAGAACTTGTAGATGACATGAACGACCAAATTAACAAGTTACGTGCTGCAAACAATAATCTAAACAATACAGTTGCTAATGATCAGAAGACTATTGACGACCTCAAGAAGCAACTAGAAGCTGAAAAAGCAAAAGATAAGACTGTTACTACAACTGTTGTAAATCAAACAACAACTCAGTTGGCTCCAATGGTAATATATGGACTCGGAAAGAAGACCGTAGATGCTTCTCAAAGACCTTCTGTTGCCATGATTGCAACTTATATGAAGAATAACCCTAATTCTAAGGTTAGAATACAAGGATACGCTTCTCCAGAAGGAAATCCAGAACTCAACCAAAAGTTGTCAGAAGCTCGTGCACAAGCTGTATATGACATTCTTGTTAAACAATATGGAATTTCTAAGGATCGTCTCGAAGTTAAAGGAATGGGAGCTACTGACGAACTTTTGGTTGAGTTCTGGATTTCCTTCTGGAGAAGCGTATCCTTGTATTCTAACCTTAGAATTAGGGTTATTCTTCATATAAGTTGCAATCATGGCAACAGAAGGTCTTTGAGAAGCATCTACG
>JAILIJ010000037.1 GCA_024695315.1 Bacteroidaceae bacterium | reverse complement strand
ATTACTTATTCATACTACATTTGTCACATTTCTTTTTAATATCTATTGCGTGTCCTATACAACCGCTTGGCTGCTGAATGTTAAGTAGGGCACAGATAGTAGCTGCAATATCATTTATTGTGTGGGTATTATCATCCCACGCGTGACGAACGCCTTTACCCATCACGATGAAAGGAATGTGAGTGTCGTATGGGCTCCATACAGCGTGGTTTGTGCCGAGTGGAATGCCGTTATAATCCTTTTTGTAACCGTCGTCGTAATCCTCTGTAACATTTGCTTCAAGAATGACTTGTATGTCTCCGCTTCTCTTTGGATTATAACCGTTTATAGCCATTGTACGTACTGGTTCTGGCACATAATCAGGAATCTTCTTGGTCTCGAACGCGTAAGCCACAATATCCTTTTTCAAAAGAATGTCGATGCAGAAGTCAATCACGTTCTGACGCATACTTGCTGAATAATTAGGATTTGACTTGAGTACATTATCGTTGAAATATATGTTGTGGCACTCAAGGCTGTGGATAGGATCTGCGTTGAACTTAAATTCAGCTTTAAGAGTATCGTTAAGTTCCTTCATTATGCGGTAGTAAGGCCATGTGCTGGCAGGTATTCCATGCTCCTGACGGAAAACTACGTTGTGGCTTCCTGCATGGTCTGCGGTAAGGAAAGCTACCCATTCGCCTTTTCCTACTTGTGCATCGAGAGCCTCAAATAAGCGTTTTAGATCTTGGTCGAGTCGTAGATAAGTATCCTCAATCCATGGTGCGTTAGGTCCGAGCTTGTGTCCAATCATGTCTGTTGTTGAGAAACTTATGGCGAGGAAGTCTGTCACGCCTTCAGGGTTAAGTCCCAGTTTCTCGTTCTTTAGGGCAGCAAGAGCCATGTCTGCAGTATAGGTATTTCCCCAAGGCAAATATTTTAGGATAGTGCCGGTACGTTGGTCGTAGTATTTTTCCTGAAGACCTGCAGACTGCTTGTATGTTTGTGCGTCGTACATAAGTTCCCAGAAATCAGCTACGTATTCGCCCTTATTATCCTTCTTACGTCCGTATTCCTTAAGATACTTCACACCCAGTTTCTGTTTGTTGAAATCCTTTACCCATTTAGGTAGTTCTTCCATATAATAAGTAGAAGAGATGAAGTCCATAGACTCGCTGTCCATCCAGTATGAAGCATTAGCGCAATGTCCTCCTGGGAAGATGGAACCGCGGTCCTTGATGCTCACACTTATCACCTTACTACGGAAATTAGTAGCAAGTCGAAGCTCATCGGTCATTGTTGTGGTGAGCATACGGTGAGGCGATGCGTTGCCCTCTTTTGTTTTTGTTCCGAGTCCTTTCACTTTCCAGTCGCGAACAGGAGAGTCCCACTTACCGTCGAAAAACATGCTGTTACCTATAATACCATTGAAGGCTGGTACTGTTCCTGTGTAGATTGCCGTATGTCCTACAGCCGTAACAGCAGGAAGGTAGTTGATAAGTAGACGGTTACAGTTGTAGCCTTCAGCCATCATTCTTTTGAATCCCCCGTCTGTGTATCTGTCATAATAGCGTGAAAGATAGTCCCAACGCATTTGGTCGACGGCAATACCTACAACAAGTTTAGGTCCATTCTCCAATTCCTTCACATTTTGTGCATGTGAAACTGATGAGAAGATTGTAGAATTAATAATTGCTGCGAAAGCTACGATAATAGTTCTCTTGCAATTAAATAAGTTGATTTTTTTCATTAAATTATTATTTTAGATTTCTGTTTTTTGCAAATATAGTAAATTATGTGTTTTTACAAGAAATTAATTCATATAATTTAATAGAATTGAAATAATATTTTAACAAATCGATATTATAAATTCTTTATTTTATAGTGAGTTAGCAGAGGTTAATTGCTTTTTTGTAAAATAAATATATATGTATATAAAACGAATTGTTTTTAAGGAAAAGGTTAAAGAGAGAGTTTTTACGGACCTTATCGTATTTTATGAAAAAATACGTTTTTTTCGAGCGTAATTTTTTACCCCATTTCCTTCGGCAACGCTTCGTATCTCCTTCGTATTACCTTCGTAAGTCATAGCTGATGAGTATCGATTTCTTATGACTGAAATTTTAGCTCACCCCCTAATGAGTTCGGAGTTGGAAGCGTGTCGTCAGATGAATTATAAAGATGCAAATAATGTGTCATAATTACCTCTTTTTTGATGCCTAAAAACGGATTTAACATAATTTTTAACATTTTAACAAAATCGATACGAACGACTGTAATCTCGACTTTGCAATGGTGAGTAAAATGA
>JAILIJ010000264.1 GCA_024695315.1 Bacteroidaceae bacterium | reverse complement strand
CCATTATTGGCTATGGCAATTCGCATTGGCGTATTTGCATACTGGTAGGCAAAAATCTGTATTGTCTTATCGCGATGTTTTGCTACAGGATGTTCTGGAATCTTGCTAAAGCTCTCTACAGCATTTTTCACAATATTTATGACAACCTGACGTATCAGGTTTCTGTCTGCAAAGAGCGTGTCGTCGTCCAAATCATACTTTAGATAGAAAGTGACATCGTCAGGAACAAGTCCCAGCCCCTTTATGCCCTCAAGCATCTCACGTATGGAGAAGTTTTCGGGTTTAGGCTTCTGGAGAGTTGTAAACTTTCTGTAGCTATCGACAAATTCCATCAGTCCGGTTGAGGTGTCGTGAATGGCTTTCATACCATTATATATCGGCGATTCTTGCACATCCTTCCTACGCAGAAACACACTACTAAGCGAAGTTATTGGTGCGATGGAATTCATAATTTCGTGAGTAAGAATTCGAGTCAGTTTCTCCCAAGAATGGACCTCAATACCCTGTCGTTCTGCTGACATTCTCTCGACCATATTATTCAAAACATCTACCAGCGCCTTATCTCCAGACGACAGTCCTTTAGAAGCTAATCGGAAAGAATAGTCCTTATTATCAAGTGCCTCAAGAAGCATTCTGCAAGCGTTCCGAATCCTCTTATCGCGCCTCCAACGCTTATAAAGCAGATATGCGACCCAAGCCAATAAAAATATTATTATAAAATTCTTCATTTCTTTTTCGTCTTAATCTTGTTGTACAATGTCTGTCTACTTATTCCCAGCATTTCCGAAGCCTGGCTAAGGTTTCCATGACATTTGTCCAACGCTCTATGTATATGCTCCTCCTCTATCTCATCCAATGTTTTCATCTGCTGTCTACATTTTGCCATTACGGAACGGAGTTTGTCAATAAGCACATCGTTGTCCCAAGGTTTTGTCACAAAGTCGGCAGCTCCCATCTTTAGTCCGCGAACAGCAATATCTATATCTCCGTATGCCGTAAACAATACAACAGGAATCTCTGGATGGTGCTTTTTAATCTGTTCAAGCCAGAAAAGGCCTTCAGAACCTGTATTGACACCCAAATGGAAATTCATGTCGAGCAGCACCATATTGACGTCTTCCGTTGCCAATACCTGCAGACATGTCTCTGGCGATTCTAACGTTAGAATCTTATCAAAATCCTCAGCCAACAGATATTCGAGAGTTGTTAATATTTCCTTTTTGTCATCAATTACAAGTATTGTATTCATAGGATACGATTTATATCTTTATTTAAGTTTCGGAAGTTACGAAACTTTAGTATATTTATTTTGATTTACCGTCACAAAGAAACAAAGAAAAATCGGCGCGAACAAACGTTCTCGCCGATTATTTCATATAAATATCAGTATATAAAGAAAATTGTAAAAATTTTTGACAGTATTCTAACTTATACTCGCCATAAGTTATCAGATTGGTCGAGTAACGTCATAAAGCCAAGCACGGTGCTCGTCATCAAGTCTTGGGCTGAGACGTTCATACACCGTCTGCTGATACTTATTGAACCATGCCTTCTCATCGTCCGTAAGCATTTCCACAAGGATGGCATTTGTGAGGATTGGGCAGAGAGTGAGATGTTCAAAAATGTAGTAAGGACCGAAAGTAAGGCCTTCTGCCTGCTTGTTGACTGTTGGCTGACATGCTGGTTCTTTACTCTTACCGCCTTCATCGGAGAAATCGGCATTTACGACGAGCATAGTATCTTCATGACGGACTCCATGACTTCCTTCAATATAAATGCCTGGCTCGTCTGTAATTGTCATTCCTGGCATCAAAGGAGTTGGACGCCATTGCATACGGAACTGATGAAGGTCGATGGCTTCATGGACTGACATAAACTGGCCTACTCCATGGCCTGTGCCGTGAAGATAGTTTATTCCGTACTGCCACATAGGAGCACGGGCTAAGGTGTCGAGCTGAGTACCGCAAGTGCCCTTTGGGAATACGGCACGTCCGAGGTTTATCCATCCGCGAAGCACAAGTGTGTAATCGCGTTTCATTTCCCACGTAAGCGGTCCTAAAGGAATGGTACGTGTAATATCTGTAGTGCCGTCGACGAACTGCGCTCCAGAATCGATGAGCAACAGTCCCTCTGGCTTCACCGGAATATCTGTTTCTGGCGTTGGCTCATAATGCACGATGGCACCGTGGTGAGCATATCCCATGATGCTTTCGAAACTTATGCCTTTGAAAAGAGGCTGCTCTGCACGGAAGCTCTCAAGTTTTGCCGACAAGGATAGCTCTGTCTGGCCTCCCTTTGGCACATTCTCAAGAGTCCACTTTATCCACTTCACCATGGCCACTCCGTCCTTCTCCATTGCATTACGGAAACATTTGATTTCCGTTTCATTCTTGAAGATAAGCATTCTGCCTATTGGAGACTCTTGACAAATTGGATTCTTAATAGCTGAATATGTAGCGAAATTGGTTTTGTCTGCCTGATATAGTACAGGAAGTGTACTTGCCGCAAGATCGTCAACAACATTATCATATGGTTTGACATCTACGCCTTCTCCGTTAAGGTAAGCCTCAACATCCGCTGTAATCTTTTCACTATTAACATATAAAGTAGCGGCAGTTGGGGTTACTATAAGATATGACACGAAAAATGGGGTGTACAAGATGTCGTCGGCACGAAGGTTTAGTGTCCATGCTATATCTTCGAGCGAGCTGACAAGAATGGCGTTATTCCCAATCTTCTCGCGAATACGGCTCAGCTTGCTTGCCGCACTTTCACCTGCATATTTCAGCTCTTGAACAAAGACTTTACTATCAGGGATGGCAGGTCTATCTTGCCATATTTCCGCATAAGGATCTATATCGGTTCTCAAAGTCAAACCATAGAGTTTCAAAGATTCTTTCAACTCCTCTACTGAAGCTACGGAATTGACCCATCCGTCAACTGCAACAACACTTCCCTTCTCGAGCTCACGACCTAACCATTCAGAAATAGTTGGCGTGCCTTCTATCTTCTCTTTCTGCAAAACATAATCTGTACCTTCAAGTTGTTCCTCAGCCTGGATGAAATAGCGAGAATCCGTCCATAGAGCGGCCTTATCCATAGTTACAACAGCTGTGCCGGCACTACCAGTAAATCCTGTTATCCATCGACGAGATTTCCATCTCTCAGGCACATATTCACCAGAATGTGGGTCGGTACTTGGCGTGATGAAAGCACTTATTCCTTCACGCTTCATAATGTTGCGAAGCAGCTGTTCGCGAATTGTTGTCGTGTTATCCATTATATTATATGTTATTGTTTTTTAACTAATTTTCTGCTATAGGCCAATATGATTACATATCCTACTAAAGGGATGATAAATGGGATGATGAAAGAGCCGGAATAGTCTGCGACATAAGCCATGAGTAGGAAACCACAACCTCCGACTGGGGTCATCATAAGTACTGAAGAGGCCGATTTTGTGAGTTTTCCCAATCCTTTAAGAGCTAATGCGAAAATCGTTGGGAACATTATCGCCTCACAAAAGTAATTGACCATCAAAAAGGCTATAGGAATAAATCGAAGCCATGAATCGGTATTTTCTTTTTCTGAATTTGAAAAGACGATTACACCGACTATGCTTACTACGCTTCCTATTGCGCAATATAGTAGCATACGCTCTGCTGGCAAAGTCTTCATAATCCAGCTGCCAAAGAAGCGTCCTCCCATAAAGATAAACAGAGAAAAAGAGAGAATATAGGAAGCCTTACTTGCATCAATCCATCCCATGCCAGTTGTGAAGTTCACAAAATAGCTATTGATACTTATCTCACTTACCTCGTATGCCAAAAGAGCAAGCAGTCCGAAGACAAACATCTTGTTCTTGAACAGAAGGGCCAAATTATGGATGCCAGAATCCTCAGAATCTGTTTCTACATTTTCTGTGATTTCTCCGTCATCATCATGACTTATTTCTGGGAGCTTACTAAACAAGAATACTATGGCAACTACAATTACCACAAATCCCATAATTGTATATGGCAAGGATACATCTGCAGAATCGTTACCAAACAGGAAAGAGCCCATGATAAAAGGTGCGAGCGAACTTCCTAATCCATTAAATGACTGAGAAAGGTTCAGACGCGATGTGGCTGTCTGCAAAGGACCGAGCTCTGTTACGTATGGATTGGCTGATGTTTCCAAAAAGGCCAATCCACAAGCTATGATGAATAGGCAAATGAGAAAGGCCTCGAGTGTACCAATCTCTACACCCGGTATAAACAAAAATGCTCCGAATGCAAATAATAACAGACCGAATACCACTCCGGAACGGTAACCAAATTTATTGATGAACAGGCCAGCAGGGATAGCCATCAAGAAATAGCCTATGTATGTGACTACCTGAATAAAAGCTGATTCCGTAATACTTATTGATAGTGACTCCTGAAAATGCTTATTGAGCACGTCAAGAATAGCTCTTGCAAATCCCCACAGGAAAAACAACGAGGTGATAAGCACAAAAGGAACCGCATACCTCTTATCCGTTATGGACTTGGATATCTTTGAAGAATTTGAATTATTATCCATTGTAAAAAAATATTATATACTATTATTTTTCCTTTTCAACCTCCATCTTCTCTTCCATTTCCTTTCTTTCTCTCTTGAGCTTCTTTCTCAAGTTATTCTTTGCAGTAATGGAAAGTTTCTTAGGCTTTTCAAAGGTGTCATCATTCTTACCCTTAGGCACGAGCACT
>JAILIJ010000242.1 GCA_024695315.1 Bacteroidaceae bacterium | reverse complement strand
CCTCGGGGTTCCACCTCTTCCCATCCCGAACAGAGAAGTTAAGCCCGAGCGCGCCGATGGTACTGCACCGCAATGTGGGAGAGTAGGTCGCCGCCTTCTTGAGAAGCCTCCGAAGAGTAATCTTCGGGGGCTTTCTTTTTTTCTATGGTATCGATAGTTTCTTGAACACCTAGAATCTGTGAAAACCCTATAAATCCTAGAGAGCCTAGATTTACTAGAAAATCAAGAAAAAGAAACAACTTTATATAGTTTTTTCTTAACTTTGCAAAAAATATTTTGTATAGATGATAACAGTAAAGTCTCCTAACATTATAAAAGGCAAGGTGGTACTTCCTTCTTCAAAGAGTATTTGTAATCGTGCTTTGGTAATAAATACTCTTGGCCGCAATTCTAAGCATCCGGAAAACCTATCTGATTGTGATGATACTCGCGTTATGGTAGAGTGGCTTAGTCATAATCCTGATGAGGTAAATATTGGAGCTGCAGGTACTGCTATGCGATTTTCTACTGCTTTGTTAGCTGTTTCTAGCGGAAGCCATATTATTACCGGTACTGAGCGCATGAAGAATAGACCTATAGCTGTTCTTGTTGATGCTTTGCGTGATTTAGGAGCAGAAATAGAATATGTGGAGAAAGAAGGTTTTCCTCCTCTGCGTATAAAAGGAAATATGGCTTTAGAAGGTGGAGAAATATCCCTTCCTGGCAATGTAAGTTCTCAGTACATCTCAGCTCTGCTTATGATAGGTCCATCGCTTAAAAAAGGCCTTAGACTTGTTCTTACAGATGATATAGTAAGTAGGCCATATATAAATATGACTATTTCCATGATGCGTGAGTTTGGTGCTAAAGTATGTTGGGTGTCTGAAAATTCGATACTCGTAGAACCAGTAGCTTATACTCAGCGTGATTATTATGTGGAGAGCGATTGGAGTGCAGCAAGTTATTGGTATGAGATTTTAGCTTTATCATCAAACGATGATGCAGAAATAGAATTGCCAGGTTTATTTGCTAAAAGTCTTCAGGGAGATTCTAATGGTGCAAAAGTCTTTGAAAAGCTTGGTGTGATTACAGAATTTGGAGAAAATACTGTAATGCTCAAGAAAAGTTCTGTTTTAGCTAAGGAGATAGATTATAATTTTCTTGAAATGCCAGACTTAGCTCAAACCTTCGTAGTAACCTGTTGTATGTTAGGTGTTCACTTTCATTTTACAGGCCTTCAGAGTTTGAAGATCAAAGAAACAGATCGAATTGAAGCCTTGAAGACCGAGTTGAAGAAGCTTGGTTATGTGATTCGTGATGTCAACGATTCAGAACTAATTTGGACAGGAGAACGTTGTGATGCTAGTGAGAATATAGCTATAGACACTTATGAAGATCATAGAATGGCAATGTCCTTTGCTCCGGTAAGTTTGAAGCTCGGTCAAATAAATATAAATAATCCAGAAGTTGTATCTAAGTCTTATCCTAAGTATTGGGACGATTTAATTTCAGTAGGTTTTGAATTATGATTTATCTTATTATTTCGATATTATTACTTGGAGTAGTAGCCTTCGTTGCAGGTTATGTCCGTGAGCAGAAGTTAAAGAAGCAGCTTGAGAGAGGTGAAATTACAGAACTGCCAACAATTAAGCAGGTAGAAGACATGGAGTGCTGTGGTCAGCATGAGACCTGTGAGAAAGAAAGTCTTTTGGCAGCTGTTAGTAAGGAGATAGAATACTATAATGATGAAGAATTAGACCGTTTTCGAGGTTTATCATCAGATCAATATAAAGAAAAAGATGTAGAAGAGTTTCGTGATATCCTTTATACAATGAAAGACTACGAAGTAGCAGGTTGGGTGCGAAGTCTTCAGCTTCGAGCAGTAGAATTGCCTGATGAGCTAAAGGATGAAGTCTTTTTAATTGTAGGAGAACGTCGAATAAGATAATAAAATATACTTTTTTACGTTATAATAAATATGCGAGTATATTTGAAGGTTATTATGACGATAACGGTATTGTCCGTCCTAATGTCGTGTTCTTCTAAGAAGAATACGGCCATGAATCGTTATATTCAAGCATTCAAGGCTCGTTACAACACATATTATAATGGTCATTTGGCTTATAAGGATGGTGTGTTAGCTCAGGAGGAAGGTAATGCTGATAATTTCACGGAGATAATCCCCCTTTACATGACAAGTAATATAGGTACGGTTAAATTGGGTAAGTCCAATTACGAGCGTGCTGTAGAGAAGTGTCAGAAGACCATTAAGCAACATACTATCACAAAGCGTCCAGAGTGGAAGTCAAATAGGCCCAAGACAAAGAAAGACAAAATTTGGCTCAGTCAGAAGGAGTACAATCCATTTCTGTATAAAGCATGGTTTTTGTTAGGTGAGAGTCAATTTAATATGGGTGAATATATGGAAGCTGCGTCCACATTTGCTTACATGCAGCGTACATATTTTTCCCATCCAGACATTGTAGCTAAAGCCCGTATGCTTGAGGCTAAGTGTTATGTAGAAATGGAGTGGTTTTATGATGCTGAAGACATCATGTTGAGGGCCCAACGTGATAGTTTTCCAACATCGCTTAACTACCTTAAGTCGTCTGTAAATGCAGATATGCAGTTACGCAAGAAGATGTATGCTGAAGCTATCCCGAATGTATTATCCGCATCAAAGAAAGAGAAGAGTACACTTCAGAAGACTCGCATGTATTTTCTTCTCGGACAGCTTTATCTAAAGACAGAAGATAAAGCAAATGCCTATAAATATTTCTCTAAGGTTATAAAGCGCAATCCGCCTTATGAGTTGGAGTTTAATGCCAGAATGCAGCGTACAGAATGTACGACAAAGGGACATGCAAAACAGATTAAGACACTGCAGGCAATGGCAAAGAATCCAAAGAACAAGGAATACTTGGATCAGGTGTATTATGCCATAGGAAATATATATTTAAGTTTAGGCGATACAACACGTGCTATATGGTCATATAGTGATGGAGTGGAGAAGAGCAAGCGTAATGGAATCGAAAAAGGTGTTGTTCTCCTTCATCTTGGACGTTTATACTGGGAAACAGAGCAGTTTGTTAAGTGTCAGAAATGTTATGCTGATGCTTTAGGTCTATTTGATAAGGATAAGGATGAATATAAGGAGATTTTTGACCGTTCTAAGATACTTGATGATTTGCTTCCTTATGCATCTGCTGTAGAGCTTCAGGACAGTTTGCAAGCTCTAGCCAAGTTGGATCCTGAGAAGCGTTCTAAGGTTATTGATAATATCATAGAAGAACTCAAAAAGAAGGAGAAGAGGGAAGAGCTTGAGAAAGCGTACTCTTCAGATAATAATTCTTCGAAATCATCTTCAGGTAGGAATAATTCCAATAATAGGACTACAAATCGTAATTCAAACAATCGTAGAACAACTTCTTCTGTATGGTATTTCTATAATGCCACATCTGTTGAAGCTGGTAAGAAGGAGTTCCAGAACAAGTGGGGTAAACGTGAGTTAGCCGATGATTGGCGTCGTAATAATAAGACAGTTCTTTCTGACTTTAATGATGAGGAAGTAGCAGACACAGTATCTTCCGATAGTGTAGTTGAGGAGAAATCTGAGCCAACGAAGAAGGGTAAGATGACGAAGGAAGAGAAAGAGCAGGAAAAGTTAGAGGAGTATGAGAAAGATCCTCATCGTCCAGAATACTATATGAAGGACATTCCATTGACAGATGAGCAGATGGAAGTATCCAATGCTGAGTTAGTAGATGGACTCTATGGTTCGGCAGTAGTGTATAAAGATCAGATGGAGAATTTTCCACTTGCTGAACGTACCTTCAACAGGATACTTAAGGACTTCCCTGAATTTGAGGAAAAAGATGAATTGTATTATAATCTGTTCCAGCTATATTCCAGGATGGGTGAAAGCGATAAAGCAGAAATTTATCGTCAGAAGATGTTGGAGGAGTATCCTGAAAATGAGCATTCAAAACTCATTGCAGATCCTCAGTTCTTATTTAAGGGCATATATGGTAAGCATATAGAAGACTCGTTGTATACTGATGCTTATAATGCTTTTGTTTCTGGTGATTTCAATACTGTTATTTCTGGAAATGAATATGCTGCAAAGGAATATCCAAATGGTGATAATAGAGCACGATTCCTGTTCATAGATGCGATGAGTAAATTGGAGCTTGGCGATCGTGAATCTTTCTTGACATCTATGCGTGAGATTGTTGAGAAATATCCTAAGAGTACAGTTAGTGAGCTTGCTGGCCTTTATGTCAAGGGACTCAAAGAAGGTCGTCTCCTTGCCAGTGGTAAGTTTGAAATGGGTTCCATTTGGGAGCGTCGTCGTGGACTTGGAGAAGATTCTGATAGTCTTTCTGCAGATTCCACATTTAGTGTAGAAAAAAATAACGATTGGGTGTTTGCCATAGCGTATGAGCGTGACAGTATAGATGAAAACCAACTGTTGTTTGAAGTAGCTAAATACAACTTTACAAACTTCACGGTTCGAAATTTTGATATCACGTTTGACAAGGGAGACGGAATAGACATGCTTCAAGTGCGAACGTTCCTCAATTATGACGAGGCATACATCTACCTCCATCGTTTGATGAACAATGAAGAAATGGCTTATAAACTAGAAGGATTAAAGTGTTTCATCATTTCTGAGGACAATCTAAAGCTTTTGATGAATGGATTTAGTTTTGCGGATTATTTCCAGTTCTATGATGACAATTTTGATCGTTTAGGCCATCTTGAAGTTGATGAAGATGCTCTTGACACAACTACAGATCTACCAGTGGATGATGAAGGGGCAGAAAGTGAAGATGAGTACTATGAGGATGAAGAAGGTTATGAAGATGGATTTATCTTTTGATGATATTTCTTAAACTTAAGAATTAAGATCTAAGAAAGAAGAGTGGTTATTTCTACTCAAACTATAGTTTTTATAACTACATTTTAATTCCTTCTTTAACTCTTTTTTACTTCTTCTTCAATATTTTCTTCCTCAAAAAATAAACTTAAATTTAATAAAAGATACTACTGTGAACGGAACATTACTTTGGGTGGATGATGAGATAGAGTTACTAAAGGCTCACATCATTTTCCTTAAAAATAAAGAGTACGATGTCGATACAGCAAGTAACGGCCAGGATGCTCTTGACCTCTGTCGTGAAAAAACGTATGACTTGGTTATTCTTGATGAAAATATGCCAGGTTTGAGTGGTCTTGAAACTCTCTCACTTCTTAAGGATATCAATCCTACCATGCCTGTAGTAATGGTCACAAAGAGTGAGGAGGAAAACATAATGGATCAGGCTATAGGGGCTAAGATTGCTGATTATCTTATCAAGCCTGTTAATCCGTCGCAGATACTTCTTACGTTGAAGAAGCATTTACATAAGCATGAAATAGAGTCCGTAGCAGCTAATTCGGGTTATCAGCAGAATTTCTCTAAGATAGGAATGCAGATTAATGATTCGTACACTCTTGACGATTGGAAAGAGGTGTATAAACGTCTTGTGTATTGGGAATTGGAGTTGGCTGACACCGATAGTGAGATGACAGA
>JAILIJ010000212.1 GCA_024695315.1 Bacteroidaceae bacterium | reverse complement strand
TGTCAGTCATGATAAAATAGTATCATATACAATCTAAAAACAAGGAAAATTCGTAAAATCCATTTGTAAACTTTTTTGCAGATTTTTAGAAAACGTAATTATATAGAGGTTAAAAAATCGAATGAATTTTTAGCTGTATTTTTCAGCCTCAACCACAGTCCTTTTTTACCACTTTCAAATTTCATACAAAACTTAAATAATAGACAAATCAAAACTTACATTCTGTATCATTTTTGGACCGTTTTATAAGAAATACGTGATAATATATTTTTATTTTAAAAAAAGGCGTAAATTTGCATTCAACAAATTTGTGTTTCGCTTAGCTTCAGCACACAAAAAAGCCAATAGTACATGATTATCATAGCTTTACCATATCACGCCTAAACAAAACAAATTATGAACATCAAAATAATAGTAGAGGACATTACAAAACTGAAAGTTGATGCTATAGTAAATGCTGCAAACAACACATTATTAGGTGGAGGAGGCGTAGATGGAGCAATTCATCGAGCAGCAGGAATAAGACTTTTGAAAGAGTGCATGACGTTAAACGGATGCGAAACTGGTCAAAGTAAGATTACTGGGGCATACAATTTACCTTGCAAGTATGTAATACATACAGTTGGACCCATTTATAGCCACTATGATAAGGAGAAAGCTGCAAAATTACTTGCCTCATGCTACACAACATCTTTGGCCATCGCAAAAGAAAATGGTATTAAGTCTATAGCTTTTCCTTGTATCAGTTGTGGAGTATATGGTTACCCAAAAGAAGATGCTGCAAAAGTGGCATTAGCTGCCATCCAAGGAAGTAAATATGATGGAGAGGTAATTATTTGTTGTTTTGACGAATATGCTGCAAAGATTTACGAAAAACTAATGATGTTGTTTAGAAAGTGATAATAAAGAAGTAAATGTCACTTTTATCTCTATTAGTCCCATATAACTTCTTAGAAACTAACACATAAGTATATTCTTAACTAAAGATACATATAAAACATTAAAATTAAATAAAAACGATGAACAAGAAACTACTAAGTAAAATTGGAATAGCGTTTTGTTGCATTCTAATTGCGTTAACTATCTTTCTATTTTTCAACACAGATGGAGAAGACGCTAACAAAGTGAAAGTATTTTTTATAGGAGTTATAGTATGGTTATTACATTGTTGCTATCGTATATCCGTACACTCTAAAACTGAAGGTAAGGACCAGGAAGTAATATCAGACCATAAAATATTACAAGCAAGAACATTTAAAGAATTTCTTTGTGATTATTTCAATCCCAAAGAGATGCGTTTCCGCACATCATTTTCGTTTTTAATATTATTGGCATTATTAACACTACGAAATAAACTGGGACTTTTTATTATTTTTTTAGTATTACTTCTGATAAGTAAAACTATATTATTCATTCAATATTACCGCTACTGGAAATTATATAACAAAGCATTAAATGATGATATAGAAGATACAGAAAATGATAGAGAAATAGACGAAGAAAAAGTCAAAAAAATTACAGACGAAATAATATCAAAAGGTATTAACGGAATTAAGATAAATTTTAAGCCCAAGGATGAATCGGCAATTAGTATAGGTTGTTCTAAGTACGGAGGCCAACCTGATGTACCTGAGGAATTTGTATGGCCAAGGGACGATCAAGAACGTCCCCTATCGCTATTATTACAAATAAATTGTTCTGACCTTACAGTTTACGATTCAGAAAAGTTGCTGCCAACAACTGGTCGTTTATATTTTTTCTACGAATTAAGTGAACAGAATTGGGAAGGAACAGAACATAGCGTAAAGGTAATATATGATAATACCGACCACAATAATCTTCAGAAAATAGAATTCCCTGAGGATCTATCAGAAGAATATAGACTTAATGAAAGAGAATTGATATTTAACTCAGAAAAAAGTTATATGTCATTCGAAGAGTTCATGTATAGAAATACTTATAGCGATATTTCTGACGATGAGATAGATGAGATCACAGAAAGGGTAGATGATGAAAAATCCTACGACAAGATAGGTAATATGTTAGGATTTGCAGATTTTATACAAGGAATTATTACAGAAGACTTTGATAATAATATATTGCTGTTACAGATGAATTCATTAGAGGATGAAGATGACGAGGAATTGATGTTTGGCGATTGCGGAGCAATATATTTCTATATTTCTCGGGAAGACCTAAAGTTAAAGAATTTCGAGAATATAAAATTTGAAATGCAATGCTATTAAATATTCATAAATAGATAAAAAATGAGGCTAAAGGACTTGAACTACTGATAAGCAAGTCTTTTAGCCTCTGCTCTATTTGGTTTACCTGTTTCTGTTAATGGCAAAGCATCAACATATTTAACTCTTTTTGGTTGCCAATATTTTGGAAGTTGCTGTATGTCATTTTCTATAGTATTTTTTATCTCTTCAGAGATAGAAGACTGTAGCAACAATACAACTACTTCGCCAAAAGTAGGATCTGAACATGAGGTAATTTGAAAACTATATTTCCCCCCACTAATATCCCTTAGTCTATCCTCTACCTCCTCAATCTGGATTTTTATTGCCCCGGAATTTATTACATTATCCTTTCTACCCTTAATCCGAAAACGTCCTTTGTCGTCAAATTCCGCTATGTCATTTGTTACAAGAACATCTTTACAAACCAGTGGAGCATCTATCACAAGACAGCTATCCGCATTTAGTGAAACTTTCACACCTGGCAACGGAGTATACCACAAAGAAGCTTGCGGCCCAGAAATAGGTCTTAAAGCGACATGAGAGAGCGTTTCTGTCATTCCATAGGTACTCCATACCTTTTTAGGAAATTCTCGCAACACAGCCTCAATTTCGGGGCTTATTGCTCCTCCACCAATAATTAAGTTGTCAATATCACGTAGAAGAGGATTATCTAAAGACTTAATAACTTGTAAAGGAACCATAGCCGCAAAGTTAATATGTGGAATTTTGCCATCATATTCCTTCGCAAGTAAATCCAAGGGCATAGAGGTAGGTTCAACAGATATAAGATTAAGATTTCTTACGATACTTCTAACGACTACCATTTTGCCGGCAATATAATCAAGGGGCATACAAAGTAAAGCCGTATCACCAGGTTTAAGTTCAAGAAAGTCACAAGTCATCCTGGCACTTGCTTCCATACGTTTTTTCTCCACAAGTAAATCCTTAGGTTTACCTGTAGAGCCTGAAGTGTGTACATGCAAAAACGGATTGGCATTCTGCCAATCCGATATGAAATTATCTAATGCAATACTCATAAAGAACGCATTTTGTAAGAGTATTTCTTATTCAAGATAAGTATATCCATATAGACCACTTCTATAGGTATCAAGGAATTCCTTACCCTCATCAAGTGTTATCTTTCCGTCCTTAATAGCCTGCTTAGCCCAAATCTCAAGTCCACGAACCATCTTTTTAGGTTCATACTGAACATAAGAAAGAACATCGGCTACATTCTCACCATCTATGACATTATTGATGTGCCATCCATCCTTATCTGTTGTGATATGAACGGCATTTGTATCGCCAAACAGATTGTGCATATCGCCTAAAATCTCCTGATAAGCTCCTACAAGGAATACACCAATATAGTAACTTCCATTAGACTTATCCATAGAATGAAGTGGAATGAAGCTATTTACGCCACTTTCTGTGGCAAATGTAGCTATTTTACCATCGGAGTCACAAGTAATATCTTGAAGAGTGGCATTACGCTCAGGACGTTCATTAAGTCTCTGTATAGGCATGATAGGAAAAATCTGGTCTATAGCCCAAGAGTCCGGAAGAGACTGGAAGAGTGAGAAGTTACAGAAATACTTGTCTGCAAGAAGTTTATCCAATGAATGGAACTCCTCTGGTACATGCTTCATAGAATGAGCAAGTACATTTATCTCACGAGCCACAGCCCAATACATACGCTCTATCTCCGCACGTGTTTTTAGGTCGAGCATACCATGGGCAAAGAGATCAAGGGCCTCTTCTCTAATCTGCTGCGCATCATGCCAGTTCTCAAGCATATTTCTGACGTTAAGGTTACACCAAATGTCATAAAGGTCTTTTGCCAATTCGTGATCATCCTCCCCGACCTCAAACTCGTCAGGCATGGCAGGAACCTCAGTTGTTTCCAAAACCTCCATTATGAGAACGGAATGGTGTGCAGCCAAAGAACGACCACCTTCCGTAATAATATTTGGATGCGGAATATCATTATTATTAGCAGCCTCAACAAATGTGTAAACACAATTATTGACATACTCCTGAATAGAATAATTGACAGAACTTTCAGAGTTGCTTGAACGACTACCATCATAGTCTACACCAAGTCCACCTCCACAGTCTACAAACTCAACTTCGTATCCTAATTTGCGAAGCTGAACATAGAACATGCTGGCCTCACGTAGTGCATTCTGAATGCGGCGTATTTTAGTAATTTGAGAACCTATATGAAAATGGATTAACTTGAGGCAATCCTTCATATTGTTCTCATCAATATACTTGAGTGCAGTAAGTAATTCACCTGAAGTAAGACCGAACTTGCTCGCATCGCCGCCACTTTCAGACCATTTACCACTTCCACTAGCTGCCAACTTAATACGTATACCCATATTAGGGCGAACGTTTAGGCGCTTAGAGACTCGTGTAATAATCTCAAGTTCGTTAAATTTTTCTACAACGATAAATATTCGCTTACCCATCTTCTGAGCAAGCAAAGCAAGTTCTATATAGCTTTCATCCTTATATCCGTTACACACGATAAGGGAATCACTATTCATATTGACAGCCAATACGGCATGAAGTTCAGGCTTGGAGCCTGCTTCGAGTCCGAGATTGAACTTTTTACCATGTTTAATCACCTCCTCAACTACAGGGCTGATTTGGTTTACCTTAATAGGATAAATGATAAAATTCTCAGCTGTGTAGCCATATTCCTTAGATGCAATATTGAAACATGTGGCAGTTTTCTCTATACGATTATCAATAATATCAGGGAAACGGACAAGTACAGGAGCGGAAACATCCCTTAATGCCAAATCATCCATGACCTCTTTAAGGTCTACTTCTACACCATCTTTTTTGGGAGTAACAGCAACATTACCCTTTTCATTGATATGAAAATAGTTTATACCCCAACCATTAATACCGTAAAGCTCAGCAGAGTCTTCAATACGCCATTTTCTCATTTTTGATAAATAAAGAAAAACGAATAATAAATTATTTTAATTAAAATTTCCAAGAAACGGACTACCCGTTTATGATGTCCATTATTTGTTGAACATATCCCTTAATTTCATCCTTCGTATGGATAACATTAATATCCAAAGAATGTTTTGCCTTCTTATAAAAAGGAAGACGAGTTTGGAGAGATTGCTGTATATATATTTCCAATTCCTCCGAACTTTTCCCTTCAATAAGCGGACGCTGGCTCTTTCCCATGAGTAAGTGCTCTTTCAACACAGCAGGAGACGCATTTAGATAAATCGTATCGCCTTGTCCGTTCATAAAATCCATGTTATCAAAAAAACATGGCGTTCCGCCTCCACATGAGATGACGACATTTTCAAATTCGCCTACTTCTCTTAGCATCTTACGCTCTATGTCACGGAAACCAGCTTCGCCACTCTCTGCAAAGATTTCAGGAATCTTTTTGCGAAAACGATCTTCAATATACCAATCAAGGTCGAAGAACTCGACGCCCATCTCGCGAGCAAGTACCTTTCCTATTGTGGTCTTGCCAGCTCCCATATAGCCTATAAGAAAAATTCTTTTCAATGTATAATTCGTTTTATGTGTCTAATAAAAGAAT
>JAILIJ010000189.1 GCA_024695315.1 Bacteroidaceae bacterium | reverse complement strand
TTTCTTTTCATGCATTAACCCCCTTCATATTTATCGTTAAATTGATTATATATTATTTTTATTGAATTACCACTCAAAGAGTATCGTAAAAATCTTACATTTTTAGAAAATATTTCTTCACTAACAGAGCCTACATGATATACTTTGTGTGGACTATTAGGTCTTAGAGCGCGTTACAAGGCTGTTTTAGGTGATTAAATATTAGATGTAATATTTCGATATAATATATCTAAAAATTGACAAATGAGGCGCTAAGTTATATATTAAGACTAATTAGAGACATCTAGGGGAGCGTATGAAATTGTTTAATATAAAAAATGTATTGAAGGTGTTACTTGCAGTAAGCATTCTAAGTACTACGGTCGTTGGGGTTAGAGCTGATGATTATGAATTCTTTGGAAATAAAGAAGACCTCATTGAAGCATTAAGGAAAGAAGCAGAAGCTGCTGGATATACTCTGGTAACAGGAGGAGAATCATCCACTAGCAATCAGTCAAATAAAACCAATAGTTCAGCAACAACACAGTCATCTACACCAACATGTTCTCATGTATATGTTGATGAAGTCACTAAAGAGCCCACTTGTTCAGAGGATGGCGAAATGGTAAGTACATGTTCTAAGTGCGGTAACTCTTATAAAACAGTTATCCCGGCGACTGGAGAACATGACTATGTATCAGAAGTAACTAAAGAAGCTACATGCTTAGAAGTAGGTGAGATGACGTATACTTGCTCTGTCTGTGGCGATTCCTATACAGAAGAGATTCCACTTGCAGATCATGATTATGTTGCTGAAGTTACAAAAGAAGCTACCTGTACTGAAGCTGGAATAACAACCTTTACATGCTCTGTATGTGGTGATTCTTATACAGAAGAAATTGCAGCATTAGGGCATGTTGAATCAGAACCACAGATCACAAAGAAGGCTGGCCTTTTCACAGAAGGAGAGCAAGTAATTACATGTGAAACATGTGGCGAAGTGCTTTCTACTGAAGTCATCCCAAGTAAATATCCCATAACTTATCTTTATGGCATTATTGGTGCGGTAGTTGTTTTACTGGGAGCAATAGCTACAATCCTTATAAAGAAAAATAAAAGCTTAATTAAAACTGATAAAGATAAAAAAAGTGCATAAATGTTCACCGTGAACAGCGTAAAAACCTGAACCTATGATTGAAAAATCATAGGTTTTTTCTTGTTTATTATTCTTGAATACACTATTAAATAATGTTATAGTATATCTAAATGTTATAACAAGGAGTCAGCTATGCGTTCACATACTTTAAGAATTCTAAAAGCATTTGGTGTTCTTTTTTTATGCTTTTCTTTTATGATTCTTTCTCCAATACAAACTTATGCCTGGGAAGCGCACTTAAACGAAAATGATGAAGTAGAAATATATACAGTAGATAAAAAAAGAACATCCGGTGTTTGGTATTACACAGTTGGAGTTAGTATCACAAGATGTAAATACAATCCAACAACAAAAGATGTTCATGAAAGTGGCGCATATTTCTATGCAAAGCTAAATAATTTTCAGGAAATCTTAGAAAACGGAACTTACTATAATACATGGACTATAGCTTTGGAAGATATAATCTCTGACGCAAGCACCATAGACCCTACATGGGCAGAAGAAATACAGAATGCAATAGATGGAACCGGACCTGCTATTTATCTGAAACTCGACTGCATGATGATGATAGTTGACGAGGATAAGGGGTTATTATTAGGACCATTTACTAACACCCCCGAAGATAATAGCGGATTAAATATTACAGGTTTAGATTCAAATGGTGATGATATGTTAAGCCTATATGGGTGGACTTCAGGTGCCATAAGCGGCCTTAAGACTCACTTTAACCATTATCTTCTTATCGGAAACGGCGAAGAGCCACAGATTGTTACATTCGATGATGAACTTGTAACAGAGGATTACACTATGGATCACTACGCCGGCATTGATTCAAACCAACCGGCCTTTGCCATGAGCAACTACTCCTCAGAATTTGATCTATCAGAAGGCATCCCTTCTAGTGAATATATGGAGAACTCATTCCTTGCAGATAGTTGGTACGGAAATACTAAAGTATATGCAAGAATGGCTTCTCAAACATACACCCACAACATGACCTACAGATGGCAGGTTGATAACGGCTATTGGGATTATGTTGATACAGATGGTGACGGGATACCTGATACCTACACATGGGTATTCAGCATAGATACTTATTCAGAATCACATATGATTCCTGTCGGAACTGCATACGCAGCCTTCCAGTACCTTGCTGACACTCATATATATGACTTTACAAATGCAGATATAAGTAACGGAGCCTATGACGGAGACCATGTCTACTATGACGATACTTTAGAAGTTCCAATGACATGTATCTCAACATCAGAATATAAAGATGTTGCCTCTGCATCAGAGCTGTATAAAGAAGAACCCGATTGGTACGCCACGACAGAAGATCATGTGAGCATGGGTACATATTCATATCCATCTGTATACGATTTTGGACTTGTAAGCTCAAGGCCTGATATAGAGTCAAAGATAATAGAAGACAGAGATAACATAAGAGAGCAGATATCAGAGAGCACAAAGACAAGAAACGACAAACTTGTGATAGAGGG
>JAILIJ010000163.1 GCA_024695315.1 Bacteroidaceae bacterium | reverse complement strand
TGCTGACATAAAAGCAAATATAGACACTTTAAAAAAGGCTATGTTCAAAAACTGTTATCAGCTTCAGAGTGTTAGTCTACCATCTGGTCTAAAAATTATTGACGACAACACCTTCAACGGATGTAAGGCGCTTGAAGAAATCACTTTACCTCCCAACCTTCAGAAGATAGGCATTATAGCCTTCTACAATTGTTCACGAATAAAAAATATAACGTTGCCATCAACACTCCAGAAACTTGAAACAATGGCATTTGCAAACTGTTCGGGGCTTTCAGAAATCACGATACCTGGAACGGTAAAGTCCTTTGGAGAACGTGTATTCTCGGGTTGCACAGGACTGCAAACGGTTACGATCTCCGAAGGAATAACCGGCTGTGGCAATTATGCTTTTTTTAGGTGTAGTTCGCTAACAAACATCACACTACCTTCTACATACCAATATATAGGCGAAGGAGAATTTAGCGAATGTAGTAAACTCAAATCCATAGAAATGCCTTACGGACTAAGAACCATTGATATATGGGCTTTCGACGGAGACGAATCATTAGAATATGTAGAAATACCTACAAGTGTAACGTCAATCAAAAAGGCTGCATTCAGATACTGCACATCGCTCAAAGATGTCGTATTATCTCACAACCTGTCTGTGCTTGACTCAACAGTTTTCTTGGGCTGCTCATCTTTGGAGAAGATAAATATTCCGTCAAGCATTGCGGAAATTCGCTATGGCGCATTTTCACAATGTACCTCCCTTCGCAACACAACATTTAACGAGGGAGTAAAAATAATTGGCGATAACGTTTTTAGCTACTGCGAAGCATTACAATCCGTATCCCTGCCTTCCACAACAGAAAGTATCGGCAAATATGTATTTTACAACTGTCCTAACATGACAGAAATATATCTGAATGAAGGACTTACCACAATAGGAGAAAAAGCATTAGCCTATGGGGTATCACTAAAAAAACTCCACATTCCAAGTTCTACACAACATATTGGAAAAGGCTTAACTATTTGCTGTAACAATATAGAAGAAATTACGGTTGCCGAAACAAATAAATATTTTGATAGCCGAGAAGATTGTAACGCTATAATAGAAAAAGCCACGGGATTACTTATCGCAGGATGCAACAATACCGTAATCCCTGAATCGGTAAACGGCATTGGCGACTTCGCATTTTGCATGCTAAACAGCATAACTTCCTTCGACGCTAATAAAAACATAAGCTACATCGGAGAATCAGCCTTTGAAGATTGTGAGAATCTAAAAAGAGTATGTATCTCTGGGAATGTTTCACAAATAAACATCAATTCGTTTCAAGGATGCAACTCCCTCAAATTCGTAACTTTGGCAAATTCAGTTAAATCCATTAGTTCGCACGCATTCTATAACGACACAATAGATGTATTTGTTTCTAAAGCGTTTGAAGCTCCTGAGACAAGACTCAACTCATTTATCTCGCCATCTGACAATATAACAAATGTATATGTTCCCGTTGGTGCGGCAGACGACTACAGTTCAAACGCATTATGGAATGGACTCGGAGAAATACACGAAACAGTATTTACTCTCAATCAATTATCCGACAAATACATTTACAACATTCTCTGTGCTGATAGCCTCACATTTTTAAGTTGTAAGGCTTCCGATAACGCACTTGACTCAGTTAGCACTCAAACATTTGACGAAAAGAATACAAACAACGCTTGGATTATAAGAAATATCGACGGCCAGACTTATGTCTATAACATCGGAGGAAAAATGTTTTTCGACGGTTATTCACTTAGAAAAGAAGCCGTCAGCTGCAACATAAATGAAGAGAATGAGTCTATTCTACTTGGTAGCCTAAAAACTTACCTGGTTATCAATACTTCTCTAAATGCTGAAGATTACAAACTGGACCTTACAAACGACATTAAAAATATCCATCTTAATGCAAATAAAGATGAGATATTCGACATAAAAGGTATGAGAAGGCCAACAACTCGTAAAGGACTAAATATTATCAACAGAAAAAAGGTTTGGGTAGAATAATCCGTTCATAAAAATAGAAAGTTCGACTTTTACGGACTTATCGTAAAAAACAAAAAAAGCACGTCAAGAAGAACGTACTTTTCTAGCCCACCTCCTTCGGCAACGGTTCGTATTACCTTCGTATCAATTACTAATTTTTTCTTGTGAGGAAAGTCAATTTTTCAATATCTAAAATCTATCTCCACCACTTGAAGGAATCGGACGTCACGCATTGTCGTCAGATGAATGAACAAATATAACACTTTTAGCAATAAATTGCAATATTTTATCTTGTACCAACAAAAGATTTAAGAAAGTTTAACTCTTAAAGTGTAAGCGCATGACAAGATAGTATAAGTGAATTGTTTCATATCATTTTTTTTTTTGCACTCTAAAAAAATAGAGATATCATATAATTTTCATATAGATTTAAGTTTCGAAAGTAGTTGAAATGAAGTAAAAAGTTGTTTGCAGAAATACCAATTCCACAATTTTAGCATACAAAAAGACTGCATAAACAAAGATGGAGTATCGTCCGTCTCGATTAAGACTTTTGATACCCCATCCTATTTTTATTATAGAGAAGACTACTGAACATTCATTCGTCCCGCAACCTCTTTGAGATATTCGATGAAAGCATCAACATCGCCCTCAGATGTAGCCCAACTTGTTACAAAACGAACCGTAGTCTCCTTCTGTCCACGTGGTCCCCAAAGCTCAAATGTTGCAAACTTCAAGAGTTCATCCATCACCTTATTTGGCAAAACCACGAATTGCTGATTTGTTGGCGAATCAATAGCCATCTTGAAACCACAAGCTATAAATGCTTCGCGCAAACGTTGAGCCAGTCTGACAGCGTGTCGAGCTATGTCAACATATAAATTACCAGTAAATAAAGTTGCAAACTGAACGCCTTGTAGACGTCCCTTGGCCATCAACGCCCCATGTTGTTTAATGAGCGGGAAGAAATGAGGAAGCTTATCCGGATTAGCAGCTACCACAGCCTCGCCGAACATAGCTCCACACTTTGTTCCTCCAATATAGAACACATCACACAGATTTGCTATTTCTGCCAATGTAAAATCAGCCTGTTCTGATGCCAAAGCATAGCCTAAACGAGCACCATCAAGGTAAAGAGGAATATTATGCAAATGGCAAATTGTGCTCAGTTGTGATAGTTCGCGAAGGCTATACATAGTTCCATATTCCGTAGGCTGAGTAATATACAACATCCCCGGTGCAACCATGTGTTCATAAGTCTCATCTGCATAGAAATTCTTGATATATTCATCAACTTCAGCAGCATCAACCTTTCCTTCATGACTTGGTAGAGTTAAAACCTTATGTCCACTATGTTCAACAGCTCCACTTTCATGAACATTTATGTGGGCTGTCTCTGCAGCAAGTACACCTTCATGGCGGCGCAACAGAGCATCTATAACCGTAGCATTTGTCTGAGTTCCTCCTACAAGGAAACGTACCAAAGCATGAGGCGCAGCACAAGCCTCACGAATAAGTTCGCGAGCCTTCTGGCTATACTCGTCGTTACCATACCCTACAGTATGTTCAAGATTGGTTTCTAACAAGCGTCGCATCACTTCAGGATGTGCCCCTTCCATATAGTCTGTATCAAAATGTACCATAGCTCATATCTCTATTAATTATTCCCCTAAAAAATGTTTACTTAAAGTATCTTTATTCCGTCTATCTCTTTGGAATGAAAATCTCCACACGCTCATGACGAGAAAGTGCGCCAGGATTGCTACCAGGAGCTCCCTCAGGCACTTCAAGTCCGCGTTTCTTATAATGTTCTATCCAATGCTTGAGAATCCGTCCCTTATCATCATGAAAAGACATTGGTATTGGGTCAAACACCAGTTTCCCGTCCTTGTCGTGATACGATTTCTGCACCAATTCAGAGCAATAAAATTCATCGTCCGTATCACTAAATATAAAATCATACTTACGGCCAATATAGCCCTTTGCCTGTCTGAGCGAAGAAACAAGATCCACGTTCCCTTTCACTCGTCCAGCAATTACCATTGGCTCGCCATCTACAGAATGTGGCGAATGAGTATAGAACGAATCAAGTGGCGAAATGATTACTCCCTTTCCGGTAGCTTCGAGAACATACATCCCGCTATCTTCCTTACATACGATAGCAACATGACTTATTTTCTTTGAATCAATACCTTGAGTCGAACCAACAATCGAACGGGCAAAGTCACTTGCCTTTTCTTCATTCACAATTACAAATAACAGGTCGCCGTTTTGTAATTCCTTTTTCATGTACTGAGCCAAAGCGGGCTGAATCGCCAGCATTAGCATAATGAATGTCAAGCAAAATAATTTATTCATAGACATAATCGACACATTTATTAAGTGTCTCATTATAATTATATGTTCGTCTTAAATCAGCCAAAGCCATAGAAAGGAAATCTTTTTCCAAGACCTGTTGACGTGTAACACGCTTATATATTTCGTAAGTTTTGAGTCTATAATATTCGCTATGAGGATCAGACTCTGAAAATCCTCTTGGCATCTTCTTCAAAGCTCCATCCCACGACAGATTGAAGTCATTACATTCCTGCAGCACGGCATGAAAATGTTCTGGATTACAAGAAATCTCGTCGCGAACGCTTGCAATAACTTCTTTAGTAGGATTATATAAACCTGCACAAATAAAGAATGTATCAGTCGAAGGTTCGAGATGGATGTAATATCCCGCCATGCCAGACTTCTTACCCTTAGGACACACATACACTCCCATGTGCCACTTATACGGACGTTTATCATCTGAGAATCTCACGTCACGATATATGCGGTAGTTAATGTCCTTAATGCCCAAATTCTTCACCCTTGGGTCAAAAGCCTCTACGCCATGCATAAAATCCAACGAGAAAGCTTCAAACTCAGCTTTCACCTCAAGATATTCTTGCTTATTTGCGTCAAACCAAGGCTTATTGTTATTTTCAGACAATCTCTGTAAAAAATCAAGTATATGTTCCATTCCTCTTTTTACTAATAAGTTGCAAAATTATAAATTTTCCACGAAAAGGAAATAAGAAGAACGAGTTTTTTAGTTTTCTAAGTATAAACTAAAAAAGGTAAAACACCACAGGTACAAGCAAACTTGGCAAAAGGTTGACAGTCTTACAATCCTTAATACCAAGTATTCCTAGTCCAGAACTAATGATGAGAACTCCTCCAACTATACTAAGTTCTATGCGCATAGCTTCTGGCATTGCCCCACCACAGTAATATGCTATCAAATAAAACATTCCCTGCCAACAAAAGAGCACAGGAGCTGCCGCCAACATAATCCATCCGTACGAAGCCGCCAAAACTGCACTTGTCACCAAGTCAAGAGTGGCATTAGTATATAGATAAGTATTGCCAGGCTCGTTGAACGCCCAACCGTGGCTGGGTGATAAACATGACAATACTGGGCCAATAATACTGAAAGTGCCTATACAATACAATAATAATCCAGTCACAAGCCCCTCAAGACTATTATTATCACTCTTTTTCTTTGCATTTATCTTGGCATTCAGTCGGTCCAATCTACCAGCAAAGTCGAGTCGCGTGCCAATCAGTCCACCTATTGCAAGACTAATAATAAACAATACAGGATATTCACTCTTGCCCATATTTGACAACGAGGCGTTAGCTCCAAGCACAAGGCAAGCCAATCCAAGTGCGTTAAACATGGACTTCTTATACTTCTCTCCTATCCCTTCACGAACGATAGCGCCAAAAGCGCCACCAACAAGAATTGTTGCTGTATTTACTATTGTTCCTAACATTATGTTTCATTAAATAATCACCGTACAAATATACATGTTTTCATCGAGATATTAAAACTAAGTTGCTCAATAGATATTATTCCTTGATATTTAACCTTGAATAAATTATTAACGTAGACTAAAGGACTATATCTAAATATCAATCACACATATTTATTTAAGCGATTATCGAAAATTTTCGGCTCATCCGACATTTCGAGTGATACGGCAATCATGTAGAGCATAGAGTCGAAGCTTAAAATACTCTTCGTCTCTGAGTCCATACGCATTCATCTTCATCACTTTTATCTTGTTGTTTATTCCTCCCATCTTTCCAGTGGAGATATGACAATCATGCCGTGGAATATAAACATGGTGTATATACATCATGTACATTACCTGCAAAAAATGGAAAGTACTTTCTATGTCAAGAAGCGTAGTGGCTACTCAAATGACAAAATTAATAAATATTTATGTGAATGGGATGTTTCTTTGCAAAAGTCAATCCTACAAAACAAAATAGACTTGAAGCTATCTTCCATAGATATTTTCCGTCAATATAAAGCAATAACCTACGTAACCAGTGAACGTGGTATACGTGAGACGCGTGCCGTTTCACTTCCCGCCTACGTTCTTCTGTCTGCAACATTTAAATTCAACAAGATGCCAAAGAATAAAAAATGATGAATGAGGTTTGAATTGAAGAGCAAAATTATTTTCCTCAATTTATGAAAACATATCCTCTGCCGTACTATCGAGCTAAATCTCCATAATATAGCTGAATTTGTGGTTTGAAGCAAAAGATCAATACGTCCCTCATAGGTACTATACTAAGCTTGAAAGTGGAATTACAATAGCTTGAATAGTGCGCCAGAGAAAACAGACTTATATCCCCCACATCCTTCGGTAACGCTTCGTATTACCTTCGTAATTCATTCGTATTGCCAACGAGCCTTAATTTTACGTGTAAGAAATCCTATTCTCATTCCATTAGATTCTTAATTTGACGGATATCTCCAGATGATCATACAAATCATAATATGAGAACCCACATTATATTCATATGCGAAGATGTTTTATCGGCTTTTAATTAAGTCAAACGCCCCCATATCATAATTACAGAAAAAAAATATTGTTTTTGCATAAGACACTTATTCAACAAGACATACTGTAATAAATTATGAATTTTAAGTTTCGAAAGTAGTTTGAGAATAGTAAAAATGCCCAATCCATCCTAAACGCAAAACCATATAAATGCAAAAACGTACAACCGCAAAATCACACAATTTTCCCAAACACAACAACATTTTAGCATTTTATTGTCTCATTCTGTCACTTTGAGCACATTTGAGACTAACAAAACAGCACATCGCCGTTAAAATGAAATAAATTGAGGTTAAAATGACATGTTTATTCTCGTTAAGTTTATAAATTTGCAGTGTCAAAAGGAAAACAAGTCAATAAGTAATAGAATTTTTATTCAGACTTCCTTACCAAAATCAGGAACCTTCCATAAGCAAAACGGATAGACATCCTTTTACCAACCAAGGTCCTTCCAAATAACAGAGTAGCAAATTTTAAATAGGGGCACATTATGAAAGCATTATTTTACTTTGTATTATTCTACGTATCTATCTTTTTAATTTCCATGATTCCACAAAAGAATTTAGATACAACAGAAAACGAAAATATAGAATTAACAAGTTCTGATAACGTTTATCAGACATCAACATATTCAGAGTTTGCTGACTCAGTAAATAAAACACTGGCAGAAAACTTTTAACAATCCACAATAAAAAGAAAACAAAAAAAGCTTATTCTTGTTCATCATATTTTTTTTGATTCCCGCCCTGGTCTATTCCTATAGTGATGGGCATAGATCAGGGCCTTTGGAAATCAAAATGAGAACGAGATAAGTACTATAATACAGACAAATATACAATAGCATATATATAAAAGGGGAAGTATAGTTGTTACCAACTATAAACTTCTAACCATTATTATTCATCATCCCAAGAATTATATGAATATAATAAGTAGCGAATAATTAGGAGAAATGTTAGTTAATTAGTAGGCGCATCATTCTTAAAGGGATGATGCGTTTTTACTATATATTATTTAAGTCTTGGAAAGAGTTAGAATGACGATAAGTTTTGTTAATAACAAATGTTCCGCAAACATATTCTTACACTATCGTGGCAATCAATCTGTATATCATTCACAACACTTTTACCTACTAAACACAATCTTTTATTATCCATAAAATATCATATTATCCAGTAATTATACGAATTTGTTTTTTACTCACCCAAAACGTCCTTTTTTGTTCACAAACATGGTCTTTTTGATAATTGGACTCAAAAAAATGTTTAAAAATTATGCATGAAAAATAAAATTTGTATATTTGCATAAAGAAAAATAATACCGAAAAACGAACATGGACAATAGCTACATACTACAAGAAATAACACCATTGAAAGAGAGTGACTGTTTTTACCTTGCTGAACGCATAAAAGACAGTTTTGATTATCCTCTGCATAAGCATGAAGTACTGGAACTTAACTTCATAGAGAATGGAGAAGGCGCCAAACGAATAGTTGGTGACTGTATAGAAATACTGGGCAAATATGACCTTGTACTCATCGGAGCGGAATTGGAACATGGATGGGAACAGAATGAGTGTAAGATGCAAAATGTCCATGAGATTATGATACAATTCCCAACCGATCTATTGAGTAAAGCACTATTGCAGAAGACCCAATGTGCCCCTTTGAAAAAACTAATAGAGAACTCTAAAAAGGGCATTTCTTTCGATGCACATGTATGTGAAGCCATGCGTCCTAAGATTATGGAAATCATGGATACCGAAGCAGGGTTCTATCGTTTGCTAAAATTATATGAACTTCTGTACGAACTATCCCTCCAGGATGAATGCCATACCTTAGCTAGTGGTTCGTTCACTTATTCTATAGATGAAGTAGATAGTCGACGAGTAAAAAAAATCGAAGACTATATCAACAAAAACTACAAGAACGAGATTCGTCTCACCACATTAGGTGAACTTGTAGGAATGACACCAACATCCTTCAGTAGATTCTTCAAACTAAGAACAGGGCGAAGTCTGTCTGATTATATTATAGACATAAGGTTAGGACATGCAGCACGAAAACTTGCCGATACGATAACTCCAATAATAGAAATCTGTTATGATTGCGGTTTTAACAATATCTCCAATTTCAACCGTATCTTCAAAAATAGAAAGGGATGTACTCCTAGTGCTTTCCGCGCAGATTACAGAGACAACGCAAATTCTTGTTTTGTAAGACAACAAGCCATAAAGAAAAAAGACACTACTCATAAGAAAAAGGTAATAATCTAATTGGAAATTATTACTCAAGTTTTACAAATGTGGTAAAACCTCACTTGCAGAAACTTAAAGAGTAATTCTTGTAAAGAAATATGGAAGTAAAAAGAGAAAAATGAATATGTACGCGGAACAATTTCCGCTTCAACGATCATCTTTTTCACACAATCCAAAGATTGATTTTAACTTTCATCCAATTACTTCCAACACGTAAAAATAATAATAATTCCCACGGATAACAATCTGTGGGATTTTTGTGTGAAAAGGCCATTTATACGTAGTTTAACAAATACCACATAATGAAACATACGCATTTTTTTCATTTTGTCAAATAAATATCATTATTAAGCAAAAAAAGTATAGAGAATGGATTTTTAATTACGTATTTTTGCAGAGTAAACAAAAACAAACCTTACTATCTTTTCATTATTATGAAGAAATACCTTATACTTTTATTCATGTGCCTTGCAAATATGACTGCACAATCATTAGAACTGCCAGACATCATTGGTTCAAATATGGTGCTTCAGCAAAAGTCACAAGCCAAACTATGGGGATGGGCAAAACCGAACTCAACAATTCAAGTTAACGTATCTTGGAATAACAAACGTTATAGTTCAAAGGCCGATTCACAAAGCGGAAGATGGGATCTTCAAATAGAGACTCCTTCTGCAAGCTATGATGCAAAGTCTATCTCCATACAGGGAGATGGTGAAACTGTGGTTCTTGAAAATGTGCTCATCGGTGAAGTATGGTTCTGTTCAGGACAATCCAACATGGAAATGCCACTTCGTGGTTTTTGGAACTGCCCTGTTGA
>JAILIJ010000089.1 GCA_024695315.1 Bacteroidaceae bacterium | reverse complement strand
AGGTGTCCATGTCCAATCTCACGACGACCTACGCCACGCTGTGCCTTAGCCTCACCTGTTGAGAATGGAGGGAAGTTATAGTGAAGAAGGAAACGCTGGTTGTAGCGCTCGAGAGCACCGTCAACAAGCTTTTCATCCAACTTAGTACCAAGTGTACAAGTAGAAAGTGACTGTGTCTCACCACGAGTGAAGATTGCACTTCCGTGAGGTCCAGGAAGTGGAGAAACCTCACACCAGATAGGACGAATCTCTGTAGTCTTACGACCATCAAGACGAATACCCTCGTCAAGAACGCAGCGACGCATTGCATCACGCTCAACATCGTGGTAGTAACGATCGATAAGAGCATTCTTCTCCTCAAGCTCATCAGCTTCCATGTCAGCATGTGCAGCAGCGTAAGCCTCTTTATAATCCTCACGAATCTTCTCGAATGCTTCAGCACGTGCATGCTTTTCAAGTCCCTGCTTTGTAACGTCATAAGCTGGCTGGTAACACTTAGCCTCGATGTCAGCCTTAAGCTCATCATCGTTTACTTCATGACAATACTCACGCTTAACGTCAGTACCAAGTTCCTTCATAAGTTCCTTCTGGATGCGGCACTGTGGCTTAATAGCATCATGAGCAGCCTTGAGAGCGTTGAGAAGATCAAGTTCTGATACTTCCTTCATTTCACCCTCAACCATCATGATGTTCTCCTCTGTTGCACCAACCATAAGGTCCATATCAGCAGATTTGAGCTGTTCAAATGTAGGATTGATAACAAATTCGCCATTGATACGTGCAACACGTACCTCTGAGATTGGTCCCTCAAATGGGATATCAGATGCTGCAAGGGCTGCAGAAGCAGCAAAACCTGCAAGTGCATCTGGCATATCTACGCCATCGGCTGAGAAAAGAATCACATTTACGTAAACCTCTGCATGGTAATTAGATGGGAACAAAGGACGAAGTGCACGGTCAACGAGACGGCATGTAAGGATTTCTTCATCAGAAGCCTTTCCTTCGCGCTTTGTAAAACCTCCAGGGAAGCGTCCTGCAGACGCATACTTCTCACGATACTCTACCTGGAGTGGCATAAAATCTGTTCCTGGTACTGCATCTTTGGCTGCACAAACAGTGGCCAGGAGCATAGTATTGCCCATACGGAGCATAACAGAACCATCGGCTTGTTTGGCAAGTTTTCCTGTCTCAATGCTGATTTCACGACCATCAGGCAAAGCGACTGTCTTTGTAATTACATTCATCTTAAAAATATATATAAAACATCTTAAAAAATTGTATTCTTTGCATAAAAACGCACAAAGATACTTAAACTTAAATAAAATCTTCTTATTTTTGTAAAAAAAATAGTTAACCAGTGAATAAATTTACTTTTTTAGTTGTTACGACCGCCATTTTAGCAAGTTGCGATAACACTCCAAAGTTCCATGTGGAGGGAAATATTGATGGAGCAAAGGATTCTATGCTTTATTTAGAAGCAAGTACCCTTGACGGAATCAAGAAGTTGGACTCAGTAAAATTGAAGGCCGACGGCAGTTTCTCATTTAAGGCTGATGCACCTGTAGGCAGTCCAGAATTTTACATTTTACGTATCCACGACCGTATAATAAATTTCTCAATCGACTCAACAGAAACGGTAACGTTTAAGGCCAAATATCCTACTATGGCTACCGACTATACTGTTGAAGGTTCTGAAAATTGTCAGAAGATTAAGGAAATAAATATTCTACAGCAAAAAGTTCAGAAGGACATCATTTCCTTAGAGAAAAATGAGAATATGTATCCTGGAGACATTCTTGACAGTATAAATAGCATTATATCGACATATAAAGAAAAGATCAAACAGGAATTCATTTTTGCAGAACCATCTAAAGCCTATGCTTACTATGCCGTATGCCAAAGCATCACAGACCTACGTGGCTCTTTTCAACTTTTCAATCCAATTTCTGACAGATCAGATGTTAGATGCTATGCAACGGTAGCAACAAGTTGGGATTACAACTATCCGGATGCTAAGCGAACACAACAGATATGCAATATGGCAATAAAAGGTATGGAGAACACAGCCAAACCTACGGAACAAGTCATAGAAGTTGATGAGGATAAGATTAAGGAAACTGGTATTCTTGACATCAATCTTCCTGATATCAATAGCAAAATACACAGCATCAAAGATCTGAAAGGTAAGGTTGTTATGCTCGATTTTACTATGTTTGGAGAGAAAGGCTCACAAGAAAGAACTCGTATTCTTCGTGAACTATATAATAAGTATCACGACAAAGGATTTGAAATATACCAAATCAGCCTTGATGAGGACATTCACTTTTGGAAGTCATCGGTTGAGTACCTACCATGGATATGTGTTCACGAAACGGATGGCGCTGCCACTAACACATACGGTGTAAGCACACTTCCTACTTATTTTATCATTGATAGGAATAATGAAGTTTACGGAAGAAGTGGAATGATGGAGGGAACACTTGAGGAACAAATTCAAAAGCTTCTTTAATTATAAATTGATTATAAACAGAAAGCGTAGCCATGAGGTTTGGCTACGCTTTTTGTTTTTCCTTTTTTATAAATAGTTCTATACAAATTCATCTCCGAATTTCATTTGTGCATCTACCACAAATTTTCTTATCGCCTTTTGGTCATCCTTCTTGCAAATGACCAATACATCTCCCTCTTCTACGACCATATAGTCCTCCAATCCTTGAATGACAGCAACGTGTCCATTTGGTAACTTGACAACACAATTCTTGCAATCATAAAGCAAGGATTGTGAATCTATCACCACGTTACTTTCTGCATCCTTTGGCATTACGTCATGAACGGCCTGCCATGTTCCGACATCTTTCCATCCGAAATGACATTGTAGGACATCCACATTATCGGACTTTTCAAGTACACTCTGCTCAAGGTTCATATTAGGCACCTTCGAATAGATATTTTCTACATCTTGTCTTGAGATGTCCTTATCTACATAGTTTTTGGCAATTGCCTCAAGTACAGCAGTCAGTTCCATATTCTTACCATGTACAGCCTTTAGGAATGTTGATGCTCCCCAAATGAATATACCTGTATTCCAAAGGAACTCTCCACTTTCATAAAACACCTTAGCGAAATCCTCTTCAGGTTTTTCTGTAAAACTGCGTACCTTATATATATCGTGTCCCATCTTATCAGACATCTGAATATAACCAAACTCTGTAGCTGGACGCTTTGGTGCTATACCAAGAGTAAGCAGTCTCTCATTATTCTCTGCATATTCTAATCCTGTGACGATATCATTTTCAAATTCGACTTCCTTATCAATCAACTGGTCGGTAGGACTTACAACCATAACTGCATTCCTATTACGACGGAAAACCTCTAATGCTGCCCATGTAACAGATGGGACTGTGTTTCGGCGCATAGGCTCAAGCATAAGATTTGATCGTTTCAGGTCTGGAAGTTGTTCACGTATAATATCCTCATAAATCACGTTTGAAACAATTATGATATTATCAGGATTTATAAAGCGACAGAAACGGGCATACGTAGTCTGAAGCATTGACTTTCCCGTATTCAGAATATCTTGGAATTGCTTTGGTTTCTTCTCACGACTGGTAGGCCATAGTCTTATTCCTATTCCACCAGCAAGTATTACACAATACTGATTATTGTTCATATACATATATATTGGATGTCAATTGGGTTTCCCCAAAAAATAAGTTAAAGAGTAAATTTCCTGAAACATAACTCTAAAAAATGTCATACATCTACTGCAATGCACTTGCACCAGACTGTGCATCTACGCTTCTGGCCTTATTTACCCTCTTCAATTCCTTAAGACTGACCTCCGATACCACAACCGCATCTAAACTTATATTCTTAAAAGACTTTATTATTTGCTTATTATCTATTTTTTCTGCATCATAAGTTATTGTAACGGTATTTTTATCAACATCAGTCACAACTTTTTTGACTCCGCTGAGAGTTTTCACATTTTTCTTTATCTTATTCTCACATCCGTTGCTACACATCTCTGTTTTTGTCTTCACAACAAGAACTTTCATATCTTTTGCAGACAATGATACTGTTCCAAACATAGATGCAACAAAGGCAACTAAAACTATATATCTCATTTTAATCTCTTTTTAAAAATTTATTAGACGCAAAAGTAACAATCTTTTTTTTAATTATCCAACAATAGAGGTGAATTTTATAATTTATTGTGACTTTCGTGTAATAACTTTACAAAGATTATCTGCGTTCAGCATTTTATAAAAGACCTTTCTTTATAATACGCAAAAAAAAATCGTCAATTCTCTTTACTCTCCTGTCTTCTCCTTTGCATCTCTGATAGAAACAAGAAGAAATTAATGGAAGAGTAAAGGGAATGACGACATTACTTAGAGTTTCCGAATTATCTCAATAGATTATAAAATTAACGAAGACATCCACGACATTAACGTTTTCAGATGTCGAATTAAGATAACGCATCCTTGCAGTATGTTCATCGCCCCGACTACAATTATCAGGATGACAGCCATAATTCCATACAAACAGATCATTTGATTCTATATATACATGTCCGTTTGCCCATGGTGCAGTATTACCATTTTCGCCAAACCACGCTCCATAGGTTCCTGCTGCAGTATTATCTCCTTCTGAGCCATCATTATTGATTGGTACAAGTGACAAATTATCCTCATTATAGTCACCCATAGACTTTTCGAACTCTTCTATATTTACAGAGATATTTCCACTTTGACTATAGCCCATATTATAAGAACATTTCACATCAATCTTTATAGTTCCTACGACAATAGTATCTTTCTTCACATTTGAATTTTCACTTGGCAAAGGGTATCCGGAAATAACCTCATCAAGATATGCCTTACGATTCTGAAGCCACTCGCCCATCTTGTTTATCTCTTCCTCAGCCTTAAAGACTGTAATGGTAGAATTTCCCCACCATCCTTCATTTATTTCTGTGATTGGCCAACGTCCTGCCTCTCTGTCATAAGCGCCTTTCTTTAGTTCTTCAGCATATTTAAGTGTTTCCTCCCATGTCTTTATATATAATGAGTCTGATATGTCTGCCCATTTTTTCTTGTAATCAACTACAAATTCACGTATCTTAAACAAGTCTATAAAGAATTTATTTATCTTGTATTCTCCATTTTGCTTAATGGGATTTGTTCCATATATCAATTCAGTATAATCGCTAAAAAAAGTATGTCCCGTGTACATATTTCCCCAATTAAAATCGTAGCCAGCGTCCCAATCCCATACAGGGCCCATAACATATTTACCTCCCTTATCTTTATATAGATATATACTTCTTGGAGCATCAATCTCCACATTATAGAGATATTCATGTAACTGCAATAAACTTATAAATGAAGAAACATCAAGGAGCGCTTTCACAGAATCATAATCAGAAGTCTTAATAGCTTTCTCAAGCAAAGCAAAATCGGCTCTTATAGAATCCACCTTCCCAGATGTTGGTTCATCAGGATATTTCACACACATAGGCATATTATAAACAGCACTCCAAAAGTTGTCTGTTGCATCCGGACTAAGATTAGGTCCATCATCTTGATCGAGAGAAAGCATCACTCCATCTTGCTCATCAATATCTACACGCTTACTGTTTACCTCTATCTTCTCTGTTAATTGATAAATACCTATATAATCTCCATCGAGAAACACCTCCACGTATCGAGTGTGATTCGTGTTTGGCATACTCATCAATCTTGCAACCTCAAAAGCATAAGTATTCATAAGATCTGTCAC
>JAILIJ010000066.1 GCA_024695315.1 Bacteroidaceae bacterium | reverse complement strand
GGGCATTTTGAAAATGGTTATTATTGCCATGGAATACATTCTGTCTTTTCTATTTGCACTTGAATATATTCTACGTATATACTGTTCTCCGGTTAAAAGGCAATATATCTTTAGTTTTTTTGGAATAATAGACCTTTTGGCTACTGTTCCACAAATTCTCAGTATTTTCTTTCCTGCGCTACGTTATCTCTCCCTTATGCGTTCTTTCCGTCTTATACGCATATTTAGAGTTCTGAAGTTATTTTCATTTATCAACGAGGGGTATTTGCTGCTCAAGTCCATAAGACAGAGTATGACAAAGATTGTTGTGTATTTCTTGTTTGTTTTGGCACTTGTTATTGTTATTGGAACCCTAATGTTTATGGTAGAGCAGGGAGAACCTGGTTCTGAGTTTACGGACATTCCTACAAGTATATATTGGGCTATTGTAACTCTTACTACAGTAGGATATGGAGATATTACTCCTGTAACAGGAATGGGTAAATTCTTATCCTCTTTGGTTATGATTCTTGGTTATACTATTATTGCTGTTCCTACGGGTATTGTTTCGGCTACCATGATAGATGAGACAAAGAAAAAGGGCAGCAATGGACGCTGCCCTAGATGTAACGAGAAGACAGACCTTGATGCTAATTATTGTAAGCATTGTGGGGAGAGGCTTCGTTAATCATTTATATCGAAAAAGATTATGATAATCCTTCAATCTGTCCGTTTACGATGTCTATTCTTTCGGCTTGAGGTGATTTGCTGAGTCCTGGCATACGCATTATATCGCCGGCAATAGCAACAATCATCTCAGCTCCATTATTTATTACGAGGTCGCGAATATTTATTGTAAATCCTGATGGGCAGCCATACATTTTAGGATCGGCAGAGAAAGAGTATTGAGTCTTAGCAATACATACTGGGTAGTTTTCAATACCAAGTTTTTCTATTCTTTCCAACATCCTAAGGGCAGCTTTTCCAAAAGTTACCTTTTCCGCTCTATATATATTAAAGCAGATTTTTTCAATCTTTGTCTTTATGTCGTCAGAATCGTCATAAATTAAATGTAATGGTTCTGAAGCTTTATTTTCTATCGTGTCTATGACTACCTGAGCCAGTTCCTTGGCACCTTCTCCGCCTTCCATGAATGCGTTGTTTTCAGCGAAACCGACTCCCATCTTTTCGCAATGTTTACGTACAATATCCATTTCGGAATCTATGTCTGTAGCGAAACGATTGAAGCTGACAACTACCTTCTGACCGAATTTTTTCATATTTTCGATGTGACGGTCCAGGTTTTCTAATCCCTTAATAAGTCCTTCGGCATCTGGTTCCTTGATTTTGTCGACAGGAACACCTCCGTGCATCTTCAGGCCTTGTGTCGTAGCAACGATAACGGTAAGCTTTGGTTGAAGTCCACTTTTTCGACATTTTATGTCGAAGAACTTTTCTGCTCCTAAGTCTGCGCCGAATCCAGCTTCAGTAATTACATATTCTCCGAAAGTCATAGCCATCTTTGTGGCAATAATGGTGTTACAGCCATGTGCTATATTTGCAAAAGGACCTCCGTGTACAAAAGCTGGGGTCTGTTCTGTTGTCTGCACCAGGTTAGGGTGAATGGCATCCATGAGCAGAACCGTAATTGCCCCTCCTACGCCCATATCTTTCACATAGAAAGGTTCATCGTTAATTTTGATACCCAAAATTATATTGTCTACTCGTCTTCTTAGATCATCAAGATTCTTAGAAAGACAGAGAATAGCCATAATCTCGCTTGCAGGGGTGATGTCAAATCCGCTTTCTGCTGTTATGCCATCTGTTTTTGAACCGAGTCCTGTAACAACGTATCGTAGATTTCTGTCGTTTACGTCTAAAACTCTTTTCCAGAGCACCTCCTTGAGTGCAAACCCTTCGTCTCTGTGTTGATAAATGTAATTGTCCAAAAGGGCTGAAATCATGTTATGTGCCGATGTGATGGCGTGGAAGTCACCTGTAAAATGCAGGTTGATTTTTTCCATTGGGAGAACTTGTGCGTATCCTCCTCCAGCCGCTCCACCTTTGACTCCGAAACAAGGGCCAAGGGAAGGCTCACGTAGGGCACATACAGCCTTTTTCCCCAACTTATTAAGTCCGAGAGCTAATCCTATGCTTACTGTTGTCTTTCCTATTCCAGCCTTAGTTGGCGTAATGGCGGTAACAAGAATAAGATTGCTTTTGGCAACTTTCTCTTCATCAATTAATTTCTCTGGAACTTTTGCGATGTGTTTACCATACTTTTCAAGTTCATCGACTGGTATGCCAATATATTTGGCGATTTGTTCAATGTCCCTTAATTCACACTCACGAGCAATTTCAATGTCCGTTTTCATAATTTTTTAGAATATAACAACCATATAATAATTCTTAATACTTTTGTAGTGCTTTGCAAAGGTCGGATTTTTTTTATGAAAATGCACTATTTATTCGTGTTTGTTGTGTAAAAATGTGTGGAAAAGCTGTTTCTGCCTTCTCAAAATGTCATATTTGTGCTTGTCCAGGCATACTTTTTAATATTTGTGACCTTGCTATTATAATTTATTTAGACAGGAAATATGTGTATTTTCACTTCTCAGAATTTTTACTTTTTAATATGATAAGTCTTTTTTTTGTCCACATAGTGTGTTGTAAAGTCGAGATTACAATCCTTTCTATCGATTTTTTCGAAATGTTAAAAATTATGTTAAAATATTTTAATAAGGGGTAAAAAGGGGTAGAAATGTGCCTTTTTAACTACTTTAGAGCATTCATCTGACGACACGTTTCTATCTCCGATTTCATGAGGGGGTGAGCTAAAATTTTAGACATGTAAAATCGATACTCATCAGCTATGAAATACGAAGGTGATACGAAGGAGATTCGAAGCGTTGTCGAAGGAGGTGGGGTAGAAAAGTACGTCAATTTTGACGCACTTTTTTTGTTAATTATGATAAGTAAAAAATAGTCAGTAGTAAATATCTTTTATCTGTGCCTTAAATTTATCTTAACTACTCTAATTAAATTTGGAAGTTAAGTGATTATAAATTAGCGTTTATCACATACGACAATATTTATGGACGCAAATCATTTTTTGGGGAAAATATGCAGAATATGCTATTTTGCATATTCTGCAGGTTTAACCCCAAAGTGTTTCATAAAGCATTTTGAGAAATACGAAGGGCTGTTGAATCCAACCATATAGCAAATCTCGTTTATACGGTATTTCTTTGTCTCAATAAGCCTTGCAGCATGTTTGAGACGAATAATTTGAATCATTTCGTTTGGCGTAATGTCAGCAAGTGATTTGACCTTAGCGAACAATCCACTTCGGCTTACATTCATTTCTGATGCGAGGAAGTCAACGGAAATATCAGGATTCGAGAAGTTGTTTTCAATTACTTCCTCTAATTTCTTGAGAAATTCGTTATCTGAGTCGCTGATAGTCATGAATTTGATGCGTGCTTCATGTACTTCCTGCTCATTTTTCTCGTTAAGTTTCTCAATTTCCGCCACATGTTGTTTGTCTTTCTTCTTGAGTATATGTTTTATGACAGCCCATAGAATACCGATAACAATAAGGAAATAAAGGCATCTTACAGGTGTGTTCCAGTAGAAAGGAGGATAAATCTTTATCTCGAGAGTAGCATCCTTTTCATTCCAAACTCCATCATTATTAGAGGCCTTTACATGTAATTTGTACGTCCCTGGTTCAAGATTTGTGTACGTTACGCTATGCTCATGTGTTGGGGCATTCCATTCTGTTTCGTATCCCTCAAGGTAGAACTGGTACATGTTGTGTTCTGGCATGAGATAACTCATGGCAGAAAAAGAAATTTTAAGCGAATTATCATTATGGCTAAGTTCTACTCGTTCTACTTCATTCAAATTCCTGTTAAGCATGCCTTTACCTATTTTTATAGGTTTGTTGAAAATGCTTAATTCTGTAAATACGACTTTTGGCCTTATCGTATTATTAATCATATTAGAGGGTGTGAAAGCCGTAAGCCCGTGTGAAGTACCGAGATAGATGCTTCCGTTACTTGCTTTGAAGATTGAGTTTTGTATGAAATTGATGTTGTCAAGTCCATCGCCGCTATTGTAAATGCGGTGAACTTTCATGTCTTTAGTTGAATAGGCCATCAGACCGGCTGATGTGGTGAGCCAAAGATTGTCTTTGTCGCCAGTTATACCGAGCACGTTAGGGCAGTTTTCCTGTATGTGAACACTTTCAAAAGCATCTCTTTTCTCATTATAGATAAATAGGCCGTTTGATGTACCAGTCCAGATATTTCCATCCTTGTCTTCGTAGAGCGTATTTGTTGTTGCAATATTATTATTGTTTTTAGAAGGAATGTTGAATTGTTTGTAAAGTTTCCAGTCCTTACCATTATATTTCAATATTCCCTGCCCATCAGTTGCGAACCATAAATTACCCTTCTTGTCTTCTGTTATGTTTAGGACAGTTGTCCCCGTTTCCTTTTTAAAAGTAAAGATACCGGTTTTATTGTTGAAGGTGAGTATATTGTTGAACGTGCCAATCCAAATAGTTCCTTTCTTATCTTTATAGATTGCGTATGAGCTACTTCCAAGAACTTTCCTATCCTTGTCAAGGAATACTGGGAAATGTCTTTCTTCACCTGTTCTAATATCGAGAATATCAATTCCTCCGGTATAAGTTCCTATATATAGGGTATATTCATCTATATATAGTCCGTGAATATTTCTTGTTCTTCCACCTTTTCTGGTGTCATACGAAAAGAATTGTTTCTGTTGTTGGTTATAGACAGAAAGGCCGCCGTCATCACTTGCAATCCAAATGTTTCCACCTCTGTCCTCGCAGAAGTTGCTTATTATATTTCCATTTACTGAGTTTCTATAGTCAGAACGAGTGTAATTCCTAAAATTGGCCGTTTCTGGATGAGCATAGTTTAGACCTCCATAGAATGTGCCAATCCATATACCTCCTTCTTTATCTTTGATGATAGGATAGACAAATTTGTCCGAGATAGAGTATGTGTTAAGTTCGTCCTCTTTATAGTGGACTATATTACCATTCTTTTTGTTGAAAATGCTGAATCCTTCGTCTGAACTTATATACAACGTATTATTGTCGTATTCGGTTATGGTATGTATATGCTTTAGAACTTCATTAGAAGCTTTTACGGCAATGGATGCTTCTAAAGTTGTAGGGTCGAGTTTTATTAATCCGTACTCCCAACTACCGATCCAGATAGTATTTTGTTTGTCTTGGATTATTGTTATACCTCCGATATTTGGAATATTCTCTTGTTCTGTAAATTTTGTCTTTATTTCTTCGAAAATACCACGCTTTTTATTTAGTCTTGCAAGGTTGATTTTGCACCAGTTGCTGATAGCCCAAACGTCTCCATTATTGGCAATAAGAACATTTGCTACTTTGTTTTCTTTTCCTGGCATGTAATATCTTTTCAAAGTACCATTTTTATCCATGGAGAAGATTCCTTGTTCCATGGTACTTATCCATAGTGTTCCGTCCTTGGCTTTTTTAAGTCCTGTGACATTTGAAGTAATTTTTATTCCTTCTTTGGTGGATTTTTCCATAGAAGCAACACTATCGCAAGAATGTGAGTAAAACAAAAGTCCTGCGCTATTTCCAATCCATATTGTGTCGCCGATTTCGCAAAAAGCATGAGTACTGAGGTCTGTTTTTGTACCTTTAAGGTGCGAAATTACATGCCCATCATACTTATTTAGTCCATTATCGGTACCAATCCAAATAAAACCATACTTATCCTGCAGTAAAGCACGGATATTATTACATGTTAGTCCGTTTTCTACTGTAAGATGTCTAAATTTAAATTCTTGAGAATCTTGTGCTTTTGCCGTTGGTGTTAGTAAAAGAAATAAACTAAGGCAGGTTAGTGTCAAAATCCTCTTAAGTCTGAAAAACTCCATAGATTTTTGTTAATTTTCTGCAAAGATAATGAAAAAATAGTCCAATAGGTATTAGTTTGGACTTTTTTAGCACATGTATTGCATAAATAATTATTTCTTTGCAGCGTTAAAAAGTGTAAATGACACAGAAAAATACGTACAACAGAAATCAGTAAAAAATACCATTGAATATGAAACTTTTGAGAATATTAACTTTTGCTTGCCTAATGCAGGCTTCATGTACAACATTTGCGCAGAAGGCTCTTTATATACCTGACGAATGGAAGGTAGAAAGGAGCGACACTCTTCTTTATAGTGAGACAGATACTGAGAATAAATACACTTGGTCAAAGTCTCGCTCTAAGGAGAGTGAAAATTTTATTTGTTATTGGGACAAATATTATACAACGGAACCAACAAATCTTTCTTCAAATAACTATTATTATATAGATGTTGACGATTTGTTGAAGAAAGCTGAGATCTTCTATGCTCTTAATGTTGGAAAGTTGGCATTTTGTGATGAGGCAAGCTCAAAAGTTAGCAAATATAAAATGATGATTTTGCTTAACCATACTACAACATGGACTTGTTATGGTGGTGGTTATGATTTTACTATTGGTGCTCTTTGGCTTAATCCTGCAACGTGTAAGCCTGTAGGACATTCCGTTGCTCATGAAGTAGGACATTCTTTCCAGTATATGTGTTATTCTGACCTTGGAGGACATGCTGGTTTTCATGATCCTATAGGTAAGGGAGCAGCTTTTTGGGAACAGACTGCCCAGTGGCAAGCTGCTCAGGCATATCCAAGTGAGAAATTCTCACAGAGTTGGTCTGTATTTCAGAATGCACACAATTATGCCACTACTCATGAGTGGCAGCGTTATCAGAGCTATTGGTGGCATTATTATCTTGCTGAGAAATATGGTATAGACATTATTGGTAAGATATGGCGTCATCAAATAGATTATGCTGCTGATCCAAATGAGGTGTTTATGGATATGATGGGATATGATGTGAAGCAGTTATTTAAGGAATATTTCGATTATGCCATGAAGATGGCAACTCTCGATCTGGACGTATGTCGTGACGAAGCAAGTGCTTATATAGGTTCATATACATATAATTATGTAAGTCTTGGAGGAACAAAGTATCAGGTTGCATATTCTTCATGTCCACAGTCAACAGGATTTAATATTATCCCTCTTTCAGTTCCTCAAGCCGGCACAACAATTACAACGGAGTTTACTTCTCTGAAAGCTACGGCTTTGTTGGCTGACGGAGATCCTGTTACATATTATAGTGGTAATTCAATTTATGAATCAATAGAAAAGACAAAATATAATTCTGCTCAGTCTTATTCTGCTCGTGGTTTCCGTCTTGGATATGTAGCCCTTTTGAAAGATGGCTCAAGAGTATATAGCTCTGTCGACTCTATCTATTGCCAGGGCAAGAGATCTACATATTCTTATTCTTGCGAAACTTCATATACTGTTCCAGAGAATGTAGACAAACTATATATGGTTGTTGTTCCTGCTCCATCAACTTATATTCAGCATAAATGGGATGATGATGTGACAAATGATGACCAGTGGCCATATACTGTTGAATTTAGCAATACAAATATTGCAGGCGCTCCAGTAATATCAGAAGATTTGCCAATCTCTGATGCTACAATTACTTATGATGTATATTTCGCTCCAACAACAGGCGGAGACTATAGTGGTACTACGGTAACTTTAACAGATGATGCAGCTGCTACACTCGGAACAGCATTTCAAATGCAAGCTTCTGATCTTAGCGGTAAGATGGTTTCTTGGAGTTCTGCGGGTCCATCTGACGGACAAATTATGTTCTATGCTGTTAATGCTAATGGTAATATTTCAAATCTTGGTTCATCAGCAAATGGATACGGCCATTGGTTTAATGCCTCTGGAAATCGTTCTGACTGGGGTAATGGATATTTGTATTCAGAATTTACTCCTTCAACACTTACTTTTAATGTAGGACAGTATCCTGGAAAATTGTCTGCAGGCAGCAATTATACTATTTCTCAGGCACTAAAGTATAAGAGGGGAGATGAGACTGCAACTGTAAAGTTTGTCTTTAATGTTCATGTCACAAAAGAGAAGACTGGATCTGTTTTGGCTTCTACAGTTCAGTCAGATGTAGTTACAGCTATAGAGGATATTAATAATAGGATGGAAATAAGTACAGGGCCCGTAAATGTGTATGATATCTCTGGTAGAAAAGTTAAAGGTGGCACTACTGAGAAGGATGCAACTAAAGGCCTTGATAAAGGTGTATATATTGTTGGAAATAAAAAAGTACTTATTAAATAAGCTACCTTTCGCAAACACAATTTAAAGGAAATATAAGTATTAACCTAAAAAAACTTAACCTATGAGAAAAATTTTTACTTCTCTTTGCCTAACGGCCATGATAATGGTTAGTTCGGTTGCAAATGCACAGGATTACTCCGCTAAAATTACAAGTGATCCAGAAGATAAATATTTTAGTGGATCTGTTACTTTTGATCCAACAGAAGTGGCAACAAAGCTTGGAACAGATACAGCTTCTTTGCACAAGCTTATTTCTGATGGTGGAAACGTTTACCTAAAGACGGAGTCTGGTACTTCAAACTCATACACAGGGAATGCGAATGAGTTTTGGATGAATATTTCAGGTGTAGCTCAGGGCTATTCTGCTGATGGAACATGCTGGTTTGCCGGATTATATTATAATGATAAGACAACAGATGCAGAGACTAACGAGGTAACAGAGGCAAATATTTCTGTTAATGTTGGCCAGATGCCAAACTATTTCAAGAAGATATATGAGGATTCTGACCTTAATTGCACTTTATTACTTAAAAATGGTGCTACAGAGGTGTCTTTCGCAGTTAATCTACATGTAAATGCTGCTGAAAAACCAAAGGAGATTGCTGCTCCAACTAAACTTTTCGCAGAACTTGAGGTGCTAAAGGAATATGCTGCTACACTTGAGTTTACAGAAGGAAAGGAATATGAGGGAAAGACAGTTTCTGTTGATATGTCAGATATAGAGACAGTTCTTGGGGTTGATACAACAACAATCCAGGGTAACCTCGAGACTATCTTAGTAACACGTCAGGTAGTTTCTGTCCTTGATGGTACTTCTTATCTTCTTGGTGATACTGTTAAGGCTATAAGTGAGTTTAATACAGATGGATGGTTTGGACGTTATAGTGAATATGATGAAGCTACCGGTAATTCTACTCTCTTGCCACAGAATGCGCCTCATGCACATGGAGCTGATGCAACATTCTATTTACAGAGTTTCAAGCTTTCAGATTATAAACTTACAGCAACTTATGGACAGTATAAGAATACTATGAAAGCTGGCGATACAGACTGTGTAGAAGTATTTATCGTTAACGGAAAGAAGGCTGTTAAGGTTAAATTTACTGCAAATGTTGAGGCTCAGAAAGTATATGACTTTACAGAGATGACAAAGGTCGGTTCTGTTGATGTTGAAATTACTGCAGATATAGATGATAATTATGCTACTAAGTCTTTCACAGTAGATATGGCAGCCGTAATTGAGGCTTTAGGTTGTACTGCAGATGATATTTCTGACGTATATGCTTTCTCTGCAGAAAATGAGGTGTCTGATAATCATACAGAGGGCTCTGGCGGTTACTATTTCAACGAAGATGGATATATTGGTGACTGGGGCGGTTCTGCTACATTCTTTGTTGCCTTAGGAAGTCTTGCTGATGGAAAGTACTCTATTGGTCAACGTTCTGGTAAATATACAGACATTAAGGAGAATGCAAATGTAAAGACTTGGTTACTTTTTATGTATAATGATAAGTATTATGTTGTAAATGTATCATATACTATTAAGGCACCAGTTGAGGGAGAGGAAGTTTACGGACCAAAGAATCTTATTGCTACAGAGACTATCTCTATGCAGATTAAACTCTCTGATTCAGAATGGAATTATGGAACAAAAACAGTTTTGGATCTAGAAAAGATAAAGAGCCAAATTGGTACTGAAGATTTCGTTCTCTATACTGATAAGGCCACTACAGATGAGACTACAAGTGTGACTACTCTTGAATTCTCTAAGAACTATACATGTACACCTGCACCAGGATTCTGGTATGGTACAACAACATACGAAAACTCTGAAGGCCAAGTTGTTGTTGATAATGCAGGTTGGGGAACAAATTCATTTGGTATCACATATGCTTCAGGCGAAATTACATGGTATCAGTACCCAGGACAGCGTGCTGCAGGCGACAATTATTTGGCAGATCTATATCTTGTAAACTCTGCTACAGGTGACTACTTGAAGTATAACCTATATGTAGAATTTGTAAATGAGATTATTGAGTACAAGAATGCTGGAGAAGAGATAGCTGCATTTGATATGGATAATATGACATCTGGTAGCAATCTTGAAATGTCAGTATCTTCAGAAGAATTGAATAAGATTATTACTTCTCTCGGAGCCGCAGATGTTACTGCTTTCAAGGAGTCTGGTAAGGTATTAGCTTTGAAATCAGTTTCTTCTTACCAAGAAATTGGTTACGATAATGCCACATATTTTGATTCTTATGGATATGTAGTAGGTGAGGAAGATGCTTCTGCTATTGTCAATTTGGAGGTTTCACTTGATGATGATGTTCTCACTTTCTATGCTGACTATGCTGGTGCTACAGAAGAGATTCCTGTAGGAGCAAAGGCTATCATTATATTTGAGTATGATAGTAGCATATATACATATACAATTAGATTTACTGACTCAACAGATGCTATTGCTGGTGTTGAAAATGCTGATGCTACTTCAAAGGCTATCTTTAATGTAGCTGGAGCTAAGACTTCTTCACTTCAGAAGGGCATTAATATCGTTAAGATGTCTGATGGTTCTGTAAAGAAGATTATGAAGTAATTTTCAATTCTTAATAGTTATTAAATGTGAGGGAGGTTCGCAGTTGATGTGAGCCTCCCTTTTTGCAGTTATATGGTATTTACAGTATTTATAGTTTATGGTTTTATGGAGTTTTATTTCCTAAACATTTCTCCTGTTGGGGGTGGAACCATACTCTCGTTGTTGTTAAATACAGAAAAAGCGTAGCTTTTGCATGCAAAAGCTGAGATTGTGCCATCTGTATTTATTTCGTAATCGAAATGTCCTGGCATGGCAGCTTTGAAGTCAGCAAGATGTTTTTCTGGTATTCCCTTTATTATGCATTTGCACCCCATCATAGTAGAGTCTTCGAGCATCTGCATGAGAGCATATCTAAGTGGTCCAGAGCCATACGGCATGGAGAAAATGTAGGTGTGAGCTTCCAATTTGCGGAAAATGAGTCTTCCTTCTACTATAGCGTAAAAAGCGTCATCGTCATTTTTCCATGTGTCGAGGTTTAATAACTCTTCATTATGCTCTAATGTAGCAATAAATTTATCGATGGAGACTTTTTCTCCGATGGTAATTTTCTTGAATGGTATCATAGGAAGTTCGGTTATTTTTGTGTTATTCATTTATTATTTAGGCGCAAAGATAAGTTATTTTCTTAAACATCTTCCTTTTTACAGTAAAACTTTGTATTTTTGTGTAAAATTTCCAACAACTAACTTTATGTACAAGCTTTTTTATTTAATTTCATTTTTTTTATGTTTCTATGTGGGTGCAAGTGCCCAGGAGGTAATCAATTTAGCTGGTGAGTGGCAATTCCAGATTGACAGAGAAGGTAAGGGGGAGGCCGATGGCTGGTTCAAACCAGAACATAATCTGTCAGATAGAATTTCTCTTCCTGCTTCTATGCCTGAGAAACTCAAGGGTGACGATATTAGTGTAGATACCAAATGGGTTGGATCACTTTACGACTCAAGCTATTTCTTCAACCCTTATATGAAAAAATATCGTAAACCGGGTAAGGATATGAAACTTCAGTTTTTTCTTACTCCAGATAAACATTATGTTGGCAAGGCGTGGTATAAGCGTACTGTCCATATAGATGCTTCTGAAAAGAATCCAAAATACGTATTGTATTTGGAAAGACCACATATTGTCACTTCAATTTGGGTGAATGGGGTAAAACTTGACAGAATCTCTAATTCCCTCTCTGTTCCTCATACATATACATTATATAATGGGGAATTAAAACCTGGTGATAATACCATAGCTATTTGCGTGGATAATGACCCTGAAACAGTGAAGGTGGGACAGGATTCTCATTCTGTAACCGATCAGACGCAAGGTGATTGGAACGGTGTAGTGGGAAGAATGGAGTTAATTCCATTTAACCATGTTGAGTCTTGTCAAGTATATCCTGATGTGGATAACAAATCTGTCAGAATACATCTTTCACTTCTTGGCCTGAAACAGAAAGATAAAGCGACAATCACCCTTATGGCTGTTGCCTTTAATACAAATAAGCACCATGTTGTAACTTCTAAACCTAAGCCTTTGCCAGTCGTACTTTCAAGTGACTCCTTGACTAATGTGGATATGTACCTTGACATGACTGATAGCGTGCTTCTTTGGGATGAATTTACTCCACAGCTATATCGTCTTTATGTTCAGGTTAAGACAAAGAACGCCACAAGTGCCTCAGAGACAGTCTTTGGTATGCGTAAGATAGAGATACGTGATAAGATGTTCTATGTCAATGGTAGAGAAATTCAGTTGAGAGGTACAGTTGAGAATTGTGATTTCCCTAATACCGGTTACCCTCCAATGGATCTTGACTCATGGCTTAAAGTTTTTAAGACTTGTAAGAGTTATGGTTTGAACCACATGCGCTTCCATTCATATTGTCCTCCAGAGGCTGCTTTTCTTGCCGCCGATATGGTAGGTTTTTATATCCAGCCAGAAGGTCCATCTTGGCCTAACCACGGTGTAAAACTGGGTAGGGGAGAGTATATTGACAAATATCTTTATGATGAAAGTGTGAGAATATGTGATACCTATGGTAATCATCCATCATTCACTTTCTTTGCCTTTGGTAATGAGCCTGCTGGCAACTGGGTTAAATGGTCTACGGAACATGTGGCAAAGATGAAAAAGTATGACTCACGTCATCTGTATGGCGGATTTAGTGTTGGCGGAGGATGGGCTTGGCAGCCAGGAAGCGAATATGCAGTCAAAGCTGGTGCGCGTGGACTTGGCGAATGGGCAAGACGTGCTCCTGAGTCTACCATCAACTTCTCTAAAAACATCACAACATATAATGGCAAAGATATGCCTAACACGCCTATTACCATGCCTTTTGTGAGTCATGAAACTGGACAATGGTGTGCTTTCCCTAATTTTGATGAAATAGGAAAATACACAGGTGTAAATAAGGCTAAGAATTTTGAAATATTCCGCGACCTCCTTAATGATAACGGCATGGGCAGTAGAGCACGCGATTTTATGATGGCTAGTGGTAAACTCCAGGCTTTATGTTATAAGTATGAGATTGAGCGTACGTTACGTACTCCTAATTATGCTGGTTTTCAGCTTCTTTCTCTAAATGACTATTCTGGTCAGGGTACAGCGTTAGTAGGCGTTACAGATGTATTCTTCGATAATAAGGGATATATCTCAGATTCAGAATTCCGCGAGTTCTGTTCTCCTATTGTTCCACTCGCACGTATTCCTAAGTTTACATATAAGAATAGTGAGATATTCAAGGCTGATATAGAATTGAATCAATTTTCTGACGGAGAACTCAAGAATGTGACTCCACATTACGTTATCTATAAGACTCCAAAGAAGAATGGATTGCTAAATATGGAAGCACCATTTATGATTGGTGATTTCAAAACTCAAGATATTCCTGTTGGAGGTAATATTGAACTTGGAACGGTTTCTGTTCATCTTGATCGTATTACAGAACCAACAAAGTTGACTTTAGCTGTCTCAATTCCTGGCACGGATGCCTTGAACCATTGGGACTTTTGGGTATATCCAGAAACTGATGATGTCAAAACAAAGGTTAAGAAGGGAAAACGAGCTGGAACATTCATAGAGGATGGAATATATTTTACAGATTCCTTGGATGAACAAGCAAGTAAGATTCTGAAAAAAGGTGGTAAGGTGCTTATTTGTGCGGCTGGCAAGGTGACATACGGAAAGGAGGTTGTGCAGCAATTTACCCCTGTATTTTGGAATACATCATGGTTTAAGATGCGCCCTCCTCATACAACCGGTATTTTTGTGGAGAACACACATAGCATTTTCGAGCTATTCCCTACGGACTATCATTCTGACCTTCAATGGTGGGAACTTGTCAACCGTGCCCAGGTTATGCAGTTTACGGATTTCCCAGCTGACTTCCAACCACTTGTGCAGAGTATAGATACCTGGTTTATCTCTCGTAAGATAGGAATGCTTTTCGAGGCAAATGTGGGGGGCGGAAAACTTGTCATGACGACTATGGATATTACACGTGACCTTGATAAACGTATTGTTGCGCGTCAGATGAGG
>JAILIJ010000060.1 GCA_024695315.1 Bacteroidaceae bacterium | reverse complement strand
GTACAACTGAACAAATTGAAGATACTGATATAACTGTTCAGGAAGTAAAAGAAATAATAAATGTGACTCCTGCTGACTTTACAGTAATCGACGGAGCGATAGTAAGAGCTGACAAGACAAAGTCACAAACTTTTGCTATTCCAAAATACACACAGAGTGAACTATATGATCATGTCATCAATGGTCTAACAAAAATTTATACAAAGATTAACAAGATTACCACAAGAGTCGAGAACGAGTCTATCGAGCTTAAAACTTCTGGTAATGAAATGACAACTATCGACCTTGAAGTAATTGCTCCACAAAGAATTGACGGAGAATTTACTATTCTTTTTAAATTCAAAAACGGAGAAATTATTGTAGAATCCCCTACTGTTTCTAAATTCAAGAGCAGCGGATTCAGCAAAGCTATGGCTACTCTAAGCCTCAAAGAAATAGGACGACTTGATCCTAAGGGGGTAAAGGGATTTGGAACATTCATCAATAATAAGATTGACAAGATTCTAAATGCTTCTTTCAACGACTAATTTCAAAAAATAACAATAGAATCCCCTTGCTCCAAGTCGAAATAGGAGCAAGGGGATTTTTTTATTTATTGTCATCAAACAGCAGTTTTCAATTCAACATTATATGTAATATTCACCCAGTCAAGTCTGGCAAAAACATATTTTTACATTTTCTCACATACAATAAAGGAGAAAAAAGGAATCTCATTTTGTAATATTGTGTAATTTTTGTAATTTTGCAAAATATTATGCGTTTTTGAAATGTCATTTTTTTACTCCGTTATATACAAAACAATAAATAAGATAATTTATATCCTCCACATGATCTGGATGTTCTTGGAAAAGAAACAACTTGGAGCATGCGGAAAGAACGTTGTTGTTATGTACCCAAACAAATTAAAAAAAAGCATGTTCTTGGGCAACGATGTAAATATATACGAAAATGGCACATTCATTATTGGACCACATGGTAAATTTATAATGAAGGATCACTCTGGCGCATCACAAAACTTGACAGTCATAACAGGAAATCATAAACATATTGTTGGAGTGTTCAACAAAACAGTCACAATGGAAAGGCTGAACGATGACGAATCAACAATAACGGTAGAAGAAGATGTACGAATTGGTGCTAATGTGACATTATTACATGGAGTGACGCTAGGACGAGGATGCAGAATTGGAGCATGTGCCGTTGTCACAAAAGATATTCCACCATATTCCATTGCCGTGGGAAATCCTGCCAAGGTAATCAAATTTATCTTCACACCTGAGCAGATATTGAGACACGAAGAAAAGCTTTATGACGAGGCTGAACGATTAAATGTAGAATTTGTAAAAGAATATCAAAAATCATATTTAAGTTAATGAGCAAATTTTCATATAGAGTACCAATAATGGGCATCATGCTTATCTTGTTCGAGTTAGGATTTGGCTTGAACCTGAATATTATTGGAAATATCTCTGTAAGCGAGATTTTTGTATTCTTTTATACGCTCTATTTCATGTATAATGAACCAATGCTACATGAACGTTCTTTTCTACGTATCATATACCTATATGCAGGTCTTCTGTTTGCCCAGATATTATCAGAATCTGTTGTAGGAAATAATATTGGCAACTCCTTAAAAGGAATCTCCATAACTATAATCTCATTCTGCCATCTCTATTTTTTGATAAGGATATTCAAACATTCACGTAACATGCTTCTTTGGGCATACGTTGGAATGGTTCTCAAGCCAATAATCATGGGAACAGCATATCAGGGAGATGCTATGTCTGCCATACAAGGTCATGACAACGTGTACATGAAATTCGTTATCGCCCCACTGGTTATCAACGCTCTGATGATATATAGCTTTTTTCACGACAACAGAAAAACTAGTATTATACTTGCGGTAACAGGCATACTATTCATGTTGCTCGGTGCTCGTTCACTTGGCTCTTTGATATTTATATCTGGAGTCATATCATACTTTATTATCTCAGGACAATTTACCAACTACAAACGCATAATAATGTATGGTCTAACGTCCATCCTCATCATCTACGGTGCCTATGTCCTTTACGTGAATAACGTTCTGTCAGGAAAAATCACAACTGGAAATAGTGGACAGATTTATCGAACAGAGAATCCATATAACCCAATCAACCTCTTAAGAGTAGGCCGCACAGAAGCATTCATAGGGGCTATAGCCTTCTCCGATGCACCAATGTGGGGACATGGTGCTTGGAAAAAAGACTCTGAATGTGGCTATAAATACACGAGTATGAAGAGTATGTACCAGAACTTAAGTGAAAGCGCTTATCTGGACGAATTAGACATAATCCCGTGCCATTCCATTATCATTGGCTTCGGCTGCTATAATGGTATCATAGCATTCATCTTCGGCACAATACTGATATGCTGGTTCATCAAAATGGGAATGATAGACGTCTTCGAAAGTAAGACTTATATCATCCTCCTAACATATTTCGTAATTATCCTAATATGGCACTCCCTTTTTTCGCCTCAATCACACTTTAGACTGACTCTACCAATGTTCATGGCTTTCATCTACGTGAATTATATATCTTATAACAACAATAAGAAAAATTACGGTCAGCTTAACTCAGAAGAATATGAACGAAAAAGAGACTTTGTAAAAGAGTACCAGAGACGCCATAAAAAATTGTTATAATAAAGAATAATGACAAAAGATATTTTAGTATTAACCGCCACTTTAGGCAACAGAAAAAGTCTAAAGTATGCAGTTGAATCCGTCAAACACATCGGTAAAGATAGGGTTCATCATGTCATTATTACGCCCGAGTCTCAACTAGCAAAGATATCAAGCATTTATCCAGACATCGAGTGTATTGCAGAACCAGAAAACTGCTTGGGAATATATGGAGCTCTAAATTATGGATTCAAGAAATATGGTAAGGATTACAAATATTTCACATTTATAAATGATGATGACTTTTGGCTTGATGATTTTTCTAAACTCATAAACTTGGCTTGCTCTGAAGACTATGATGTCATATACGGAAAAACTCGATATGTAAACATAAATAGAATAAAGATTGATAGCCAAGCTTGTTCTTCACGACTACAGGACTTTATTCCTCTGCTTAAATCAGGCATAGTATTGATGACGCAACAAGCTGCGTTGATTAAAAATGAACTATTCTATAAAATAGGAGGGTTTGACGAATCATATAAATTGGTAGCAGATACAAAATTGTGGGCTTTAGCCTCTATGATGAACATCAAAAGCAAATATATAAATATTGAAGCTGCTGCATATACCATAAACAAAGGACATCAACTATCATCCGACCATGACCTGCAAAAAAGCGAACACAAACGTTTGCTTGACGAAATTGGAGCACATTCACGATTCGGAGCTGCCTTATGTTTTAGACTTACAAATATCCCTTTATACTTGAGTCGAATTCTAAGATTTAAGGGATATATACGAAAACCTGCCACAGGAAGGATAAAACAAGCTATTACAGCAATACTTCCTTGGCCTTTACAGCGTTATATACTCAACAAATATTTTCTATTTGACATAGCACCTACAGCGCATATTGGGCTTTCTTTTATATATCCAAAATTTCTCAGAATGGCTGAAGGGGCAAGTATAGGACACTTCAACGTGGCAATAAATCTTGACTCTATAGAAATGGGGAAAAACTGCATCATAGGACGAAGTAACTGGATAACTGGTTTCCCTACTGGCACAGATTCACGTCATTTTGCACATGACAAAAACAGATGTTCAGAACTGATCATGGGAGACGAAAGTTCCATCACGAAAAGTCATCACATAGACTGTACGAACACGGTAAGTATAGGAGAATTTGCTGCCATAGGAGGTTATAACACACAAATCCTTACACACTCCGTGGACATGTATGAATGCAGACAAGATAGCCATCCAATAACAATAGGGAAATATAGTCTTGTTGCCACAAGATCAATTATTACTGGTGGAGCAAAACTTCCTAATTACTCTGTGCTATGTGCTGGTGCATATCTTGGCAAACACTACGAGCAAGAGTGGATGATGTATGGTGGAGTTCCGGCAAAACCAATAAAAGAGATTCCAAAAACAGCAAAACGCTTCAGTAGAACAAGTGGTTATATCTACTAAATATAAACCACTTATCTACATTCCAAATATTTAATAATCGTTGGTTAGATTCCACAACAAAAGGTATAAGATGAAAATATGACTATCCTTCATTACATACCGTCAATTGACGTTACATCAGGAGGCTTAGGCTCATACATGCAGATAACAACACCTGAATTAGGTAAGCTTGTGGATATGCATGTAGCCACTCATCATACCAACAACGAACTTCCACTACAAAACTGCACTCTTCATTACATAGATGGAACGGGCATAAATGTCAGTCGAAAAATAAAAGAAGAGGTTTGGACTCTTATAGAAGATGTCCATCCTGATGTTATTCACATAAATTGCTGCTGGACTCCACTTAGCGCATATTTTACCTTGTGGGCACACGAATTTTGTCATAAGAAGTGTATACATATTCCAATAGTATATACACCTCATGGTATGCTCGAACCATGGATTATAGCAAGAAACTACTGGACAAGAAAACTGCCAGCAACAATAGTATACCAAAAAAAAGCATTCAAGTGCGCTAATCTCATACATTCAACAGCAGAGTCAGAAAAGAAAAACCTTTACACTTTAGGCTGGAATAAGAATATTACTGTTATTCCTAATTGTGTGGATGTAGAGAAAATAAAAGTGAAGGAGTCATGGGCAAAGACACGCAACATACTTTTCCTTTCACGCGTGCACCCCAAAAAAGGTGTCAACTTCATAATAGAAGCAATTGCACAATTAAAGGAAGAATTTAGCAATTATAAAGTACACATAGTTGGACCAGGAGAAGAAAGATATATCAATTCCTTAAAATCTATGGCTGAGAAATATGGTGTACATGATATCGTACAATTTGATGGTCCTATATTCGGCGATAAGAAATTCGACCTATATCGTAATGCTGACCTTTTCCTACTTCCAACACATTCAGAAAACTTCGGAATTGTAGTTGCAGAAGCTTTGGCTAGCGGTACACCTGTAATAACAACTGTAGGTACTCCATGGCAAGAAATAACTAAATACAACTGTGGGTGGTGGATAGAAATAGGGACCCAAGCCCTTGTAAATGCTCTTAGAAATTTTCTCAGCAAAACTGCTGAAGATTTAAAAATAATGGGCTCCAATGGTCGCCATCTCGTAGAACAAAAATATTCTTGTAAAAGTATTGCAAAACAATTTGCAAATATGTATGAAGGACTATTAAAACGCAAACTTACAGTTCTTCATTATATGCCACGTATTGACCGACAATCAGGAGGACTTGGTTCTTACATGCAACTACTCTCAGAACAACTCGGTAAACATTGCGATTTACACATACTGACTCACAAGAATAAAGAGAATTTGGAACTCAAAAATTGCACAATAAGCTACCTCAGTTCCATGTGGCCAACGTATGAAACAAAAAATGAGTTCCGCTGTCTTCTTGAAAAATTACAACCCGACGTAGTACACGTAAACACATGTTGGCTACCTCTAAGTGCATATACAGTAATATGGGCTAAAGAATTCGGTTACAAGGTCATTCTAACTCCACATGGCATGTTAGACACACTTATTATACGCCATAATTACTTGTCACGCAAGATGCCAGCCATCCTTTTATACCAGCGTAAAGCTGTCATGGCTGCAGACCTAATCCATTCTACATCCACACGAGAACAAAAAATTCTTAATGCTATAGGATGGAATAAAAATATTTACATCATCCCAAATGCGGTAAATATAGAGAATGTTAAAGCAACGAGCAACTTACATAAGAAAAAAACAATTTTATATCTTGGTCGCATTCATCCTCAAAAGGGCATAAATCACCTTATCGAAGCTATTGCAATACTTAAAGACAAGATATTAGGTTGCGGATATTCTGTAAAAATTGTAGGTATGGGAGAAGACTCATATGTCAACAAACTAAAGTACATGTGTAAAAAACTTAATGTTGACAAAATAATAAATATTGACGGAGCAGTCTATGCTAAGGTAAAATGGGAACTATTCCGCGAATCGTCTCTATTTATCTTGCCATCATACTCAGAAAGTTTCGGAATTGTTGTAGCTGAAGCTTTAGCAAGTGAAACACCAGTAATTACAACACAAGGAACACCCTGGGAAGAAATTAATGGTAAAAGGAATCCAAATACAAATGCAATAGAAGGAAAATGTGGATGGTGGATTAAACAAGGGACACGACCATTGGTACATGCCATAGATGACTTCCTTTCCACGGATGAATCTAAACTTTTAGAAATGGGACGTAACGGACATAAACTCATCAAAGAACATTATTCTTGTAATAAAGTAGAAAAAGAATTTATTAACATCTACAATAATTTGAAGACATGGAAGAAGATCTAACAAAAAGAACTGTTGACTTGTCGACATTTACGATTGGGAACTTTGACAAAGGAGCCGGAAAGATAAAAATCGCGCTATGGTATTTTATCAATGCCCTTTTCGTTAGAGCAAGTTGGAATCCATTCATGAGCATCAAAATTTTGCTACTTCGAATGTTCGGGGCAAAGATTGGAGATGGACTTGTCATTAAGAATAATGTAATAATAAAATCTCCATGGTTTCTAACAATAGGAAATAATGTATGGCTTGGTGAGGGATGCTGGATTGATAATCTAGAACGAGTGGACATCGGTAATAATGTATGTATAAGTCAAGGAGCAATGTTACTTACAGGTAACCACGACTATAAAGATAGAAGTTTCTCATATCTCAATAAACCAATAATTATTAAGGATGGTGCATGGATAGGAGCCAAATCTATTGTATGTCCAGGGGTGACTATTGATGAAAATGCAATATTAACAGTAGGAAGTATTGCTACTCACAATCTCATCCACGATACCATATATCAAGGCAATCCTGCTAGAGAAATCCGCAAACGTTCTTTCTATTAATAAAATACACATGCAATTATTCTGCGAATTAATACGTATAGCTTTAGGCACACAGACCTATTTTTCACACATTCCATCATACACGGAATGGAAGGAATTATATAGTATGTCCAATAAACATGGTATATCTGGCATACTATTCCAAGGATTAACAAGACTACCAAAGGAACAGCGACCAAATCAAGATCTATTCGCTGATTGGATAACGCTTGTAAAAAAAATAGAAGACAGATATAAAAAACAGGAAAAACTAGCTGACTACGTTACAAAGACATTCAAAAAACATGGATTTCGCTCTATTATAATCAAAGGCTTATCCCTATCAAAATACTTTCCTAATCCTCAATATAGACATAGTAGCGACATCGACGTTTGGCTTGAAGGTAACAAGGAGGACATTTTATCATACGTCAGTTCTGTCAAAAAGCCATATAATATTCTTTATCACCATTGTGACTTCTATGTCATACCTGGCATGGATATAGAAGTTCATTTCATTCCTTCATACTTCTGCAATCCTTTTACAAATAAGCGTTTCAAATCGTGGGCAAAAGATTGTGGTCAAAGGCTATTTCCAAATTGTGACACGATTGAAGAAGGATATAATGTTCCAGATGATATGTTCAATATACCATATCTTTTAACGCACCTATTTAGACACGTTATAGACGAAGAACTTATTAT
>JAILIJ010000342.1 GCA_024695315.1 Bacteroidaceae bacterium | reverse complement strand
GAGAAGTTATATGAGAAAAAATATATTCTTCATCTTTGAAAGATCAAAGAAGAGAGTTTTTATGATAAGTCTTTTTTATGACAATAATACTGTTGCAAAGTAGAGATTACATTGCTTCGTATCGAAAGTGTTAAAATGTTAAATGTTATGTTAAAGTCATTTTTAGATGTGTGAAAACTTGCAAAATCATGTTGTTTTTACAAACTTTGTTTATTCATTTGACGGTGCGTGTCAAGCTCCGAATCCAAAAGGGGATGAGATAAAATTTCAAATATCAAAAATCGATACTCATCAGCTATGAATTTCGAAACTGTTCCGAACGGAATACGAAGCGTTGCCGAAGGAGGTGGGGTAGAAAAGTACGTCTGTTTCGACGCACTTTTTTTGTTTATTATGATAAGTAGAGCTTTCGTCCTTATTTTGTCTATGACTTATATAAAATGCTATCGTTCTGTAATATTTCAGATATCAGCTATTCTGTTTTGAGATATTCTGTTGGATTAGAATTTGCAACTTTATAAGTTAATAAAAGTATAATGCCAAAGATAATTGATAAAATTAGCAATATCGTAATGGCATAAATGTCCCATGTCAAAGATATTCTTTCCGGAAATGATATTAATAATAGATTAGAAAGATATGTACCAATACATATACCAGCGATTAGTGAAGGTATTGCAATTTTAGAAATGTTTCTGATGAAGAGTAATTGTATATCTTTTAGTTTTGAACCAAGCACTTTTCTGATTGCCAGTTCACGACTTCTTCTTTGTACTTCGTCCCGTATGTATCCAATCAGTCCGATAATAGTAATGAAAAGAGTTGAAAGGCATCCTATGACGATAAGTGTACGATCATTTTCAATTTTATTGTAGTCTTTTCGTATTATCTCAGCAATAGGTGTAATAGTAAAATCCCTGTTTGGATACATATTGTTCATTATAGAATGTAAAACTTCAAAATTACTCTTATTCATATTATTAAGCCTTGCAATAATTCCGGTGCTCCAAGTCCATCCATTTGTTACAAGTGAAGGTCTGGTGTCCGGTTCTAATAGGGAATTAAGATACATATTTCTGTATACACCAACAATAGTAGAATTATAATCGCTTCTGATGCTAAGCTCTTTACCGATAACATTATCCCAGCCAGTAATATTTTTAAGTTTACTTTCGAATTGTTCGTCAATCATGACTTCTGTTCCTATACTATCCTCTGTTTGACTAAACAATTCTCCTCTAATCACGTCTATTTTATAAGCCTTTAATGCGCTTGATTCCATGTAAAGCAATTCGTTGTATGAGAAAAGCATTTCATCATTATCAGGAAGATACGCGTGATTGCCACATGAGGCTTGATTAAGTATAAAAGTAGTACATCCAGCCTCTTCTACGAAGGAGAGTTTTTTTATTTCTTCAGATATAGCTTTGTTTTCTTTACTTAACATATTGATTCCTTCAATATAGACCACATTATTGTAGTCATATCCTAGGTCTTTATTCACAAGGTGGTTGTATTGTCTGCTGATTACGAGTACAAGGCAAAAAAGAGTTGAAGTCATAAGAATTTGAAAAGCCAGTAGAGACAATTTCCATGTCTTTTTGTTTTCCTTAAATTGTTTGAAAGCATATTGTGTGGATATATGTGAATAAATAAATCCAGGTACCATTCCGCATATCAGAATTATTGTTGTGCAAATACAAATAATTACTTTGAGAGCGTTGTTTGAGAACAGTACAGAGAAAGACGCTCCCAGGACCTGTTTTATTAACTCTTGGCCAGCAAATATTGTGATTATAGAAATTATAATTGAAAGTATGATATGTAAACATGAGCTACGCATAGACATCATATAGAAATATCCTTTATTTGCTCCACAGCATTTCAGAACGGCAATTTTTTTTACCATACCAACAAGAGAACTGACAACAATCAAGATATAATTCATGACTGAAGCTACTATAAGAATGATGGCTACGGTGAGATAAATATTCTTTACGGCTCTATTTTGTGAATCTGTTCTATATGCTTCCTTTGCCTTGACAAGTTTACAGCCAATATCCTTATATCCTAAATCTTTAAGTTGTTTCATAGGCAACACTCGGTGTAGAGTTTTATTGATGTTTTTTTCTAATCTCTTCACATCTATATTGTCCGATACTCTTAAAAATGAGCGGTAAGCGTCGTTACCAACCATGTTCATGGAGCCATCCCAATTGAAAAGTCCCATGCTTGGCATAGAAATCAATATATGAGTATCGTGTAATGTAGAATTTTCAGGAAATCCTTCGTATATTCCCGCTATGGTGAGCGACTTATGGTTGCCATTATATTTGATGTTTTTTCCGATAACATTTCCACCAATTTTCTTTGCCATTTCCTCACTAATCATAACCATGCCCTGCTGGTTTAGACATTTTGTAGGATTGCCAGCAATAATCTTTCTATTGAAAACTTTGAAAAAAGATGTGTCTGTAAAACAAGCGAAGCCGTCTATTTTTAACCTTTCATTGTAATTTAATTCGATAAATGGGTTTGAATATCTTCCAATTCTGGTAGCAGCAACAATTTCCGGATGATATTTCTGTATTGTTGGGGCATAACCTCCAGGTGTTGCGTCATATTCATATTCTTGATCCTTTATGTGGTTGTGGCTGAATATGGAATATACATTATCTCCATCTTCGATATATGAGTCATAATCCTCCATCCATTGAACTTTGGCAATAAGTACAATTCCTATTGTCAGCCCAATAGAAATGGATAATATCTTTATAAAAGAACTTTGTTTTTTCCCGAATATTTTCATGACTTAAAGCATTTTTGTTACAGATTCTACAATTTGTCCGTCAAACATATTTATTATTCTGTTTGCATAAGTGGCATCGTGTTGAGAGTGCGTGACCATAATTACGGTAGTTCCCTCGGCATTTAGTTGACTAATAAGTTCCATGACATCCAGTCCGTTTTTTGAGTCAAGGTTACCAGTTGGCTCATCTGCCAGAAGTAGTTTTGGCTGTGTTACTATAGCTCGAGCAATGGCCGTTCTTTGTTGCTGTCCACCAGATAACTGTTGTGGATAATGTTTTGCTCTATGTGACATTTTGACTTTTCGTAAGATATCCTCAACACGTCTTTTTCTTTCATTATATGGTACTCCAAGAAATTGTAGGGGTAATTCAACATTTTCCCATACGTTAAGGTCGTCAATAAGATTGAAACTTTGAAAGATGAAGCCGATGTTACCTTTTCTCATATCAGTTCTTTGGCTTTCCTTCATTTTCCCATAATCCGTATTATTAATAAAATAATGTCCTTCTGTTGGATTGTCAAGCAGGCCAAGAATACTTAGAAGTGTTGACTTTCCACAACCAGATGGTCCCATGATGGAAACGAATTCTCCATCATTTATTTCAAAACTAACTCCGTTTAGAGCTATTGTTTCAACATCTTCAGTCTTAAATATTTTTGTTATGTTTTCTAATTTTATCATAGTTATACGGTTTACTTATTGCTATTTTCCGTTGACAAAGTTACTTTACAAGTATAAGATGACAAAGAAAAAGAAATGTGTACTTTTGAGATTGTATGATTTTCATACAGTCTCTTGTATGAAAAATAGACATATAATTCATATCTTTGTCCAAATAATAGGATTATGGGTAAATATGGATCTGTTCTTGTGGTTGATGATAACCCAAGCATACTTATGGCATTAAAGATATGTCTGCGTGGTACTTTTGAGAATGTTTTGACTCTTTCCTCGCCAGATATGTTACTTTCAAGACTAAAACAGGAAATTGTGGATGTTGTGCTTCTTGACATGAATTTTGCTCTTGGCGTTAATTCGGGTCAGGAGGGGCTATGGTGGCTTCATAAAATTCATGAGGAATATCCTGACCTACCAATTGTTCTTATGACGGCCTATGCCGAGGTTCAGTTGGCAGTAAGAGGCCTGAAGAGTGGGGCGGTAGACTTTGTTACAAAGCCTTGGGATAATGATTCGCTTATCCGAGTGCTAAAGGATGCTGTAGATAGTAGCCATGAAGTTGTTCAACTTGACAAATTGGAGAATGATTATGTGCGTAGGGTTGTCAGCAAATGTCATGGTAATATATCTGAGGCTTCAAAACTATTGGGTATTACTCGTCAGACCCTTTACCGTAAATTACAGGAATCTAATTTTATGTCATAGCTCATGTGCTATTTTATAAATTTTTGAGTATGCTATATGTAATAATCCCATCGTTTTTACTGATTGTAATTGCCGTATATTTCATTTATCACCAAAAGAAATTAGAGGAGAACGCTTATCTTATACGTGAAGCTGTGAGAAATCGCGACTTTTCTTTTCGTCTGTCATCAAAAGGATTCTTTTTTGGCGAACGTGCCCTTATGGATGCACTTGGTGACCTTAGTCTCCAAGTAAGCAAACTTGTGGCAGAAAATGAAGTCGAATCGTGGCGTAGGCTTACCCGTGTCCTTACTCACGAAATCATGAATTCCACGGCTCCTATAACAAGCATTACGCAAGCTTATTTATCTATGCCTGAGATTAAAGGCACTCCGTATGAAGAAGGTATGCAGACTATTCATGACACAAGTCGTGGGCTTTCGCTCTTTGTGGATAATTACCGTAAGTTTACGCAACTTCAGAAGGCTGTGCCTACGGATGTGAAGTTGTGTGAAATGGTAAATAATATAGGGGTTCTGTTTCCGGATCAGAAATGGTCAATCAACATAAACCCAGATATTCATATTTGCACAGACGAAGGATTGTTACGGCAGACAATCATCAATTTGGCGAAAAATGCCATTGAAGCGTCTTCTACCTCTGTAGATGTAAGATGGGAAGCTATAGCTGTAAAGGACGAGAAGTGTGAAAAGAGAGGCTATCTTTGGATTAGTAATAATGGTAATCCCATACCTGCGGAGGTGGCACGAGAGATTTTTGTCCCATTCTTTACCACAAAGACTTCTGGCACGGGCATAGGGTTGTCTCTTTCGCGTCAGATTATGGTAATGCAAGGTGGAAATCTTACGCTTGCGGATAGGCCTGTAAGTGGGTATCACACCACGTTTATTATCGGTCCATTGCCATTGGCTTGAATCTGTGTAAATTTCCTTATTTAAGGAAAGGCATTACACTTTCTATGAGAGATTGTTTATGGTCTTGTAGTAAAAGAATCTTCTCTTCCAAAGTGTTCCGAGTTACGAAACGGTAGACGAATATAGGATGCTTCTGTCCTATACGATGAACACGGCTTATGGCCTGTTCCTCTGCTGCCTTGTTCCACCACGGATTGAGTAGGAATACATAGTCGGCACATGTCAGGTTTAGACCGACTCCTCCAGCTTTCAGAGAAATAAGGAAAAATTGGATATTCTCATCATTACTAAATCGGTTTATTACCTGTTCTCGGTTTTTAGTTTCGCCTGTTAGTATTTCGTATTTCCATCCTCTACGGTCCATTTCTTTGGCTATGATATTGAGGAAAGATACATATTCACTAAATAGCAGCACCTTATGTTTTGTACCTCTTACCGTCTCCATTTGTGAGAAAATGGCCATGGTCTTTCCCGACATTCTGAAATCATAGTTGCACTCGTCCGTATCTTCTTCGTGAATAAGTTGCGGATGATTTGCAATTTGTCTTAGTCGTCCAATAGCCGCCAGTATGCTCATATCGTTGGCCTTTTCAGAAACAGCCAGGTTACGTGCAGCCGACATTTTTTCTTCGTAAAGGCTATGCTGATCGTCCGTCATTTCGCACATGATGATTTCGTCCTGTCTCTCTGGAAGGTCAGCAAGAACCTGTTCCTTTGTTCTTCTCAGAAAATACGGTGCAATGGTTTTCTTTAATATATCGGAACGAGTATCCAAGAGATTCTCGCTTATTGGAGTAGCAAAATTCTTGTTGAACGTTTTGAAGTCGCCCAGCAACAGAGGGTTTAGCACACTCATCAGGCTCCAAAGTTCAGATAGCGAATTTTCCATAGGTGTACCGCTAAGAGCAACCCTGTATTCAGCCGTAATATTTGACATAGCTGCATAAATCTGTGAGTTTCGGTTCTTAAACATTTGACTCTCGTCGAATACCGCTATTCCGAAATTTATTGTAGCAAGAATATCTATATCGTTTAGGGCAGTGTGGTAAGTTGTAATAACTACATCCCAAAGTACCAGATTGTCCGCCTTTTTATTTCTTTCGGCAACGTTACCTGTGTATTGGCAAATGGACAGTGTAGGCGCAAATCTTTTCAATTCATTTGTCCAGTTGTAAACCAAACTTGACGGGCATACTATCAGAACCGTCTTGTTGGATGAGGCTAAGTTGTCAGCAGGCTCGTCAGTAGAAGTCGTTTCCGCATATAAATTGGCAAACATATCTGCCATGCCTGTAGAATCCCTTTTAGAAGTTTTTTTACCAGTTTTAGACGTACTATCCTTTAGCTTACACTCTTCGTTATATTTCAGGATAAGAGAAATGGTCTGAATAGTCTTGCCAAGACCCATGTCGTCAGCAAGACAACATCCAGTCTTTGCCTTCAGGTTGCCCATGAGCCACTTCACACCTTCCTCTTGGTAAGGGCGTAGGGTGGCATTAAGTTTTTGTGGTAAGTTTTCGTTTTTAAAGTCGAAATCTCCATCAATCTCTTGGCAGTCCTCTAAGCCATAAATTTCAGTACTTAACGAACCGAGTTGACTCTTATGAATCTTTAGAAAGTCTCCGTAGACTGTTGCCATCATTAGAAGTCCTGCATATTTGGCAAACCATTCTTCAGGTATTATGAACAGTTCGCCATTAGGCAGAGTAATTTCGTTCTGTCCAGTAATGATAGCCTCTTTGAAAAATACGAACGGTATTTTGGTTCCATCATCAAGAACAATAGCTATTCGAATATTAAGCCAGTCGCCAATCCAAGTTTTATTTTTTAGCACATTGAATGGCGATAGGAAGTACGGCTGTGTCGTGTGTTGCTCTATGACGAACGTGCTATTCAGTTTTTCATCCACGGAAATTAAGGCACATGTCTTAGTTAGCCATTTGATAGCTGTGGCCATGTTGTCGAATGTTTGGCTACTTGACGGCTCTCCGTTCTTGTCTAGAGTCCATTCCGCATCTATACTTAGTACATACTTTCTACATTCCTTTTCCCATGCAAAATCGCGTTTACACCTTTGCATTTTCACCCCGTTGTCAGAATTTATGATATTGACGTCAGCCTTCTTTTTACTTTCTTGGAAATAGATATTTTGACCATATCTGTATCTAAGAGTGATGATGGCTTTATTATTGAGAGTCCTTTCCAAACATATTATACAAGTTCGTGGCATTTCAACATCCTCGACGTCCATGTTTTTCACGATTACATCGGCATTCATGGCGTTTTTGATGATGAATTTGCGAAAATATTCATCTTTCATCCTTTCAGGGATTAAGATATTTTTCTTTGTCAAGAACGGAAGTATGAGTTTGGCGCTAAACCCATTTGGCATGGAAGAAATGTGGTTGTCGATACATACAATCGCTGGAGAAAAAGACAGAATGTTCAGTATATGTTCACATGGAGTCATAACATCATCCTTGTAGCTCAGTTTTAGGGTGTAGTTTATGTTGCCATCAACGCCTGT
>JAILIJ010000318.1 GCA_024695315.1 Bacteroidaceae bacterium | reverse complement strand
TTTGAAACATCTGCAACTGCTGACTACAAGTACACTAAGGTGGCTACAAATTCATTCTGGGCAAACTGGTTTGGTCAGGCTGGAATTGGTGCTGGTGTAGCTCAGAAAAATGGTTACTCTTTCAGCAAAGCTTCTGATTATGGAAGTACTTATGGTGTGGCATTGTCTGTAGGTAAGTGGTTTACTCCAGGTTATGCTATGCGTATTACTGTCGATTGGCAGCTACTGGGTGGCCTTGATAATGTAACCCTTGCAAGTGGAGATACTTACGAGATTTCTAAAAATAGTAAGAACTATGGTTCTGTCGTATATGAGAACCTTTTCAATCTGTCAAATCTGATTTACGGATATAATGAAAATCGTTTTTGGAATTTAAGTTTGATTCCAAGAGCTGGTGTCGTTCGTAACTTCTATTTGGATACTTATACTCCTCTCCTCGGTGTTGGTGCTCAGTCTATGTGGCGCTTTAGCAATGAGTTTGGAGTTTATCTCGAGGGTTCTATGAATATCACTACTGATAGATTCTTTAACCACTCAACAGGTAACTATAAGAATGGTTCAGAGAAGATTTTCGATTTGAAGATTGGTGTTTGCTATAATTTCGGAAAGAATAACTGGTCTAAGGCTGTTAATCTTGAAGACTACGAGGCTTTGTCTGAAGAGGCTTGTGCTAAGTTGAATGATTTGAGAGGTCAACTCCAGTCTGAGCAAGATGAGAACGCAAGACTTCGTGCTGAGTTGGCAAAGAAGCCTGTTGAGGTTCCTGTTCCTGCTGCAGAGAAGATTATTGTTGCAAATACAGTTTCAACATTCTTCAATATCAATTCTTCAAAGATCAACTCTAAGAAAGATTTGATTAATCTTGAGGCTATCGCTACTACTGCTAAGAATACAGGTGCTAAGGTTGTTATTACTGGTACTGCCGATAGTAAGACTGGTTCTTCTGCATACAACCAGACTCTTTCTGAAGCTCGTGCTAAGGCTGTTGCTGATGAACTCATTAGTCTTGGTGTTAGCAGCGATAAGATTGAGACAAAGGGTATTGGTGGTGTTAACGATGTTACTCCATACACTCTTAACCGTCGCGCAATCATTGAACTTAAATAAATTTGTAACTTTTGTTTATAAATATACAGTAATCAATAAGAGGCGTTATCTATTATTAGATAACGCCTCTTTTGTTTATGTTTAGCGGCTTTTTTATGGGTAAACGACGGATTTTACTAAAAAAATGGCTTTTGTGTTAAAAAATGTTCTTTAGTTTATTGTTATTTTATAAATAATGCTTAACTTCGCAGAGTATAATATGGACAGAAGTGTCTGCTTCTTTAAAAAGAGTAAATGGAAAAAGAAAAGTCTTTTGGTTATTTGCAGTTCGTGAATAGGATTGTATTGCTGATGGCGATTGCGTTATCCTTTCCGTTGTTTGTTTGCAAGTCTTATGCTCAAATGGCTATTGGAACTAAAGGCCTAATGAATATACCGTCTGCAGATATGTACCCAAAAAAGACGTTCGTTGGTGGTGCTAATTATATAGGTAGTGAGATAGTCTATTACGATTACCCTGTTTATGACTATTTCGTGGATTTTACTCCATTCTCGTTCGTAGAATTTACATTCCGGTCGACTCTTGTAAAAATGAAGTTTGAAGAACCTTCTGACAAATATTGTGAACAAGATCGCTCTTTCACAGTAAGATTAAGACCTCTTCCTGAAAAGGATGGCGAATGGTGGCCTGGCTTCGTTGTTGGATGGAATGATTTCTATTCCAATATGGGACGTAGTTATTATGCTGCTTTGTATGGTGTTTTTACTAAACATTTACGAGTTAAGCATTTGGGAACGTTCGGCATTACAATGGGTTATTCTCATTTGACGGGTAAAGGATGTATATACGATGGAACTTTCGGAGGCGTTGATTTTGTACCATCTGGGTTCGATAAACTTCGTCTGATGGCGGAGTATGATACCAAAGGTATTAATGTTGGTGGTCAGGTCAATTTGTTTAAACATTGGAATGTCCTGTTCTTTACAAGAGAGTTTAAGTCTATAGGTGCTGGTTTCTCTTATCAGTACACCATTAAATATTGATGCTTATGAAGATATATAGATGTGTGTTACTGCTGATTTCTGTGCTGCCTATTAGGTGCTTCTCTCAGAATTCTGTAAGTTCTTTATGCGATTTGGGATTTGAAAACGTTAAAGTAATGTGTGTTTCAGATACCGTTTTCGCTTCTGTTGAAGATCCAACTTACCGAGGAACTTTTAGAGGGGCTGCTGTTGCTCTGCAAAGTTTAGCTAAATCTTATCCGGACATGTCAAATTTTGAACTTGTTTTTGAAGAGAATCAAATTGATGTGCTTGCGGTGCATGGAAATGTCGAGGATGGCAAATGGAATGTAGATGTTGATTATGATACTAAAGAGATTGCTGTTTATACGGATAGGGTGAGTGAGGATAGTGTGGCTAATAAGTCTGTAGGTAAAATTGATGTTACATTGTATCCTATGGTGTCGTTGATAAATACGCTGACTTATAAGTTGTTTCGATATAGTGTGTCTTTTGCTCCTGCTATTGAGACTTCCCTTTGGAAAGGAAACCATATAATTCTGCAACCTATCATTCCGCTGGTAAATAATTATGAACCTGAACTTGAGGATTCTGAGAATAGATATTTCCAAATTGGATCTACAAATATCCAGCAGGATTTAATTGATAATGGTAAGATGTGGGCAAAAATTTCTGCAGGCTTTTTCCATTATAATTATTTGGGATGTAATGCGGTTGTGGGAGCACACTTGAATCGATATTTCGATATTTCGGCATTCTCGAGTGTTGTTAGATTACAAGATTTGAATACTGGTTTGTTGAGAGTCAGAGATGAAAATTATTATAGTGCGTTGGTTAAACTCTCTTATTTTGAACCGTATTTCTCAGTTGGGGTCGATGTTACTGCTGGACGATTTTTGTTCGGAGATTATGGCGTAAGGCTTGATGCTACTTGCAGGTTTGGTGAGTATTGTATCGGTGGATATGGAATTTTGACCGGAGGTGAACATAATGCGGGGTTCCACTTTTCAATACCATTCGCTGGAAAGAAGCAGAAAAGAAATAAATATTTGTCTGTTAGACTTCCGGAATCTTTCGATTGGGAGTATAGCATGGAGGCAAATTACGGCTGGGCTGAGAAACGTTGTGGTGAGACTGTTGAGATTAAGGGAGGTAGAAATCGTGCACAACATTATTGGCAAGCTAGATATATTGAATTGTATCTTCAGAAATGTCTAAATGGAGATGTTGACTAATTATAGAAATAAAATTATAGTAAAATATAACAAATTTGAAACAATGAAGAAATTTGGTTTTCTTTTAGGTGTACTTGCTATATCTGCATCTGGTCTCTTGACTTCTTGCTTTAGTTCATCTGGTGACTTGAATCAACCAAATATCCCTAATATGGACGGATATAAGGGAAAGGTGGTGTCTACTACTACGACTTCTTATATTCAAGCCATATCTAAAGTGGATACGCTTGCTGGATATGCTACAGTCCCAAAGGAGGCATCTACTACTCTGTTAAAGAGTGGATGGGGTGGTATCCTTATTATCCTTTCTGAACCAGATGGCATTTCTAAGAATGTTACGCAGTTGTCAGATCCATCAAAATTATCAAATCATGAGTTTGATGCTAAGACAATTGTTGCTTCATGTTATCCTGATGGTATAAATTTTGCTGGAAATGATATTCGTCTTACATTACAGTCTGAAAAAACAAGAAATCTGGATGTTCACTGTAAACTTGATGGTAGTGAAACTGATACTCTTGAGGTGACGACTGAAGATGCTGATATATATGTTAATCTTCCACACTTCTGTAATTGGGATTTTTACCTAAAGGGTAGAGTGGAAATTACAGGTATTGATACTTTGGCTTCTGATACAAGTCATACTTATGTTAAGACTGGAGATAATATCTTGTCATATAAGGCTCGATATGGATATGAGGTTGTCGGAAAAACAAATCCTTATGCGTTGAGCTATGTGAAACAGCTTTTAGGCTCTGATAATGAAATAACGACAAACTTTACATGGTACAATTCTACGGGTAAGGCTGGATGGATTATTTATCACTATATTCAGAAAGTTATTCATTTTAGAATCGTTTCAGGTTCTCAAACATTTAGATTTAATGCTTATGGTAGCCCTGATATGATTTATCGTGAGTTTAAGACTATAGACCATGATGGTGGTAAAGGTAATAACTAAATTCGCATAAAAAGGTAATGGCTGTTTCTTTTCTTGTTAGAAACAGCTATTATTTTTGTGTTTTTAGTTTTTTTTCTTTATTTTTTGAAAAAAAATCGTTCCTTGTTGATGGATTATGAAAAAAAACGTATCTTTGCGTTTAATTATATAAAATATTGTGGAATTTGTCTAGTTTATACGGGTGAAATCTTGAAGTAAGCATGAACAGATATCTTGTTGTTACTTGCATGATTATAATGTCCATCTTCTCAGCTTTAGCTCAGAATGACATGGAAATTCCAAAACAGGGTTTGACTGAACTCGGTTTTGAGAATGTCCGTATATATATAGATAATGATACAGTATATGCTG
>JAILIJ010000281.1 GCA_024695315.1 Bacteroidaceae bacterium | reverse complement strand
TAGGACGCATAGCGCTTACACTATCAGCATCAAATCTCCACACTTGGTGCGATAGCCGTCTTAAAGGCCAAACACCTACTCAAGGAGGATTTTCTGAAATACAATTAAGCGACTGCCCAACGTATACTTTCGGATTTAATGTAGAATTTTAACGGATGAACTATACGTTCAACATAACATTTTCCAAAGAGACGAAAGGAACTGGCACAGTTTGATTAAAATGAAAAAGATTATTTATGAAAAAAATATTATACATACTATCGATAATATCACTCATGTCTTGCGGTGATTTCCTTGAAGAATATTCGCAAGACAAGGATTATGTCCGTACTTGGAAAGATCTCAACGAGTTACTTATAGGCGACTGTTACCTGCCTGTGACGACATACTCTGAGCAAAATCTCGTGGCTAGTCCTGGAGCATTCATAAGTCTATTGGCAGACGAAGTTGACGAATGCCAGATAAACTCATTCTTGATGAATGGTGATGGACGTGAAAAGGCTTTTGGATATTTTACATGGCAACAAAGAGTCGGGCAAAACGAGAACTATACAGACTACTTCGTAGAAAATGAGACTTGGATCACAATTTACAAAAAGATAAATATAGCAAACAATATACTTGCAAGTGCTGATGATGTTTCATGCAGAACCGACGAAGAACAATTAGGAGTACATAAAGTAAAAGGTGAAGCACATTTCCTTCGCGCATTCTACTATTTTTGGTTAGCAAACGTATACGCAAAGCCATACAATCCAGCAACAAGCGCTACAGATTTATGTATACCAATAAAGACAAGTAATGTGGTAGAAGACATTAAGTTCACTCGTCAAACTGTTGAAGAAGTCTATCAACAAATTCTGTTAGACCTAACAGAAGCAGAGAAACATCTTTGTGCATACAAGATGCCAAAGAAGTCTATCTATCGCGCAGACTCCACAGCATGCCACCTTCTACAAAGCCGTGTATATCTATATATGCAAAACTGGGAAAAGGCTGCTGAATATGCAAAAAAGGTTCTGAATGAACATCCTAGCCTTATGAATCTGAATACAGAAACAGGAAAATTTTCCATTAAGAGCAATGTGGAGAATATATTCTCAATGGGTGGCAACACCGTGTATGGAATGTTCTGCAATTGCTGTCAAGCATTTACAGTTAGCAACGAGCTGTACAATTCGTACTCAGCAAATGATATGCGAAAGAAACTCTGGTTTTGGAGAAAAGACACATTTACAGGACTTATCAAGGTACCTGCAGGAACAATGGAAAAAACTAATCCAAATGCAAACAGCTACTATTACGACATGTACATTTGGAATAAAGAACAACAAGAAGTGTCAGACATTTTCCTGTTCCGCTCTGCAGAAGCATATCTCAACTATGCTGAGGCACAAGCATATATGGGCAACGAGCAAGAAGCAATTTCAGCAATTAACATGCTACGTGCAAACAGAATCAGTACAGATACCGAATATAGCTTAAACGTGAGCGGAGATAAACTGATAAAATCCATTCGACGAGAACGAATGATGGAACTGGCCCTCGAAGGACATAGATGGTTCGACCTACGAAGATACTCTGTATGTTGCATTCTACCAGAGAGTAAGCAAATAGTACACGAATGGACATACTATTCCTCACATACACAGAGCAAAGCTATAGAACGTCATAGATTTATTCTTGAAGAATATGATGCTGCATATACTTTGCCAATACCTCAAGAAGTAATTATTTTCAATACTGGTATGGAAAATAACATTCGTCCTTGGAGGGAATATACAACAGTAGAACTTTAATAATTGAAACAATGAAACAAATATCAATCATATTATCAGTTATACTTTGCCTTACAGCATGTTCAGAAGACAAAATAGAGGCAAATTACAAAGATGTGACCGTTCCTTTTATTCCTGCAACAGACGATAATTCAACAGAAGCGGAGATGAGACGTTCTTTCTTTGCAGAACATGGTTCATATCTTTTATTCAACGACACATTGCAGCATATAGAATTAGGAAGAGATGTAAATGGAAATATGCAGTACTTTACTGAACTACTTGACATCACCTACGAAGTTGGATCAACAAGTACTACAAACAACAAATTTTCATTCTCAATAATTTCGACAGACGAAAACAAAAAGATTGCCATAGACTATCTTGAAAACTACATTCTACCTCATATCTCTGGCAAACTTAAACCGTTTTCATGGTTTTTAGCCAATAAAATCACAAGAGATTATATAGGAAAGATTAGCACTCCATATGCAGTGGCTGGGCAAAGAGCAATTATTATTGCTACATATCTTCTTCCAAAGCTCTCCGACGCACAAAAAATACAATATACTAGACAGATTATGAATACTATAATCGGTAAACTTGCGACAGATAATGCTGCTGCATTCGACGCTTTCACAACTATTAGTAGTCAATATTATAATCAAAAGTTTACAACACCAGAATCGGATGCTGAGAATGCTGATATACTCGCAAATGCAGGATTCATTTGTAAAGGACAGGACGAACTAAAAACGGACCAAAACGGCTACTACCCTTCACAGTATCTGGACATTCAAGCTTACGCACGCTTAATAACAGCAAACACAATGGATGTTATCAAGACAAAATATGCTGAATATCCTCTCATATTACAGAAGAGTGAAATTGCATACAATATATTAACTTCATTAGGATATAAAGAATGAAAAAAATATACTTCATAATAGCAATGACAATGTCACTTATGGTAGGATGCTCCAAAGATGACGATTTCACGGCACAAGCTCCTGAAGCAACAGGAACATTTGTAGACCCACGCGATAACAAGACATATCATTATGTAACTTACTGCGGTCTTGATTGGTCGGTAGAAAATCTAGCATACGAATTGAACGACGAAGAACTTTGCACAAAATATAAGCCAAGCGAACTAGCTGAAACAAATGAGTACGACTCTAAACTTATCAATCAGATAGGATTGCACTACACATATAAGGGAGCTCTCATGGCTGTTCCTGAAGGATGGAGAATACCTACAGACGAGGAATGGACAAAACTTGAAGCCACAAATGCTTACATATTGCCAGATTTCAATCTGCTTTATGCAGGATATAAAAATAAAAATGTCAGTTCAACCATGATTAATTATCGATTCTTGGGATCATGGGCATTTTTTTGGACATCAAGCAAAGATGAAAGTAAAACAGGCGAATTTTACTATTACCGCAAAAAATTCTACTCTCACCAAGAGATGACTAGATACAGCATGGAACCAGAAGCTAACTTTCTTAGTGTGAGAATAGTTAGAACACATAAGTAATTAAATTACTTCAAACATTTATTATATATTCCAAATGCCAATATGAATAATTCAAAAAGGTAAATGGATAAATAATTTTTATAAATAAATATCACAATCAAAAAGTATAACATAATTATGAATAAAATAGCCATTTCATTCATCTCAACAATAATGTTGACATTTTCAACAGCGATGGCACAGACATCAACTGTTATCGGCAAAATTGCCAAACATCAGACAACAGATACACTACTTGTGTACATTGAGGGGCATGAGAAATGCCAAAACGGATATGATACCATTCATATAGACAAAAAAGGACGATTCACAATGTCATATGACATAAAAGAAATGACAGAAGCTCTCGTTTTCATAAAATCAGGTAATAACAACGAGCCTTCTGCAGCCTTCTGCGTTCTTCTACAACCAAACAAAACATTGAATGCTGATATCAAGATGAAACCTTTCCGAATAAAATATACAGGTGATGAAGCCGAAAAATCTACATACGCTAATATGTATTACAAGGCATTCTCAAACTCTAATGACTTCACACCAGACTCTATGGCAGCTAGATTTGCCACATTTACAGACACAAAAAAATTTGTTGACTCTGAACTTGCCAAGATGGAAACTGTCGTGAAGACTATAGCTGACAAGGAATTTGCAAAGCAAGCACAAGCAGCTATAGATGACCAGAGAGATGCCGCTTTAGTAGGATATGGCATAAGTCGCGAGAAGTTAGGGAAAACAATGCTTAACGATAACGACTTCATGTCCTTCATCGACAATATAGACAGAAATGATACGCTTCAGGCTATGAAAATATACAACTATCTTGAATGGTACTATGCTGCTCATCCTGCACTATATACTCCAATGCAGGCTGACGGGGCAAAAATTAAGTATCTTGCTGAATACACTCAGAATCAAGACGTGCGCAACAAAGTTGCCAACATTTATATTTTCAATCTTATATTCCTTGCAAACTGGGGATTGGACACATCCAGCGAAGAATATAAGGATCTTTATGAACAGTATCTCAAGGTATCAACAGATACAACATATCTTCTGTTCGTAAAGGAAAATCTTAAGAGTATGGAGGCAAAAATACAAGGACAAGATGCCATAGATTTCAAAATTGCTGATGCAGACGGCAAAGAACTGCAATTCACAAACATTCTTGGAAATGGAAAAGTAACATATATTGACTTCTGGGCTACTTGGTGTGGACCTTGCAAAAGAGAAATTCCTTTCTTAGCTAAGCTTGCAGAAGAATATGAGGGTAAGAACATACGCGTGGTGTCAATATCTATCGATGCCGATAAAAAAGCTTGGGTAAAGAAAATTAATGAGGACAAGCCAAAATGGGAACAATATATCATTCCAGACCTCGAGAACTGTCCCGGTCTCAGCGGCTATAGCATCAATAGTATTCCACGCTTCATGCTTTTCGACTCTAAAGGTAAATTATTCAAAAGCACAGCACCTCGTCCAAGTGACCCTGAGACAAAAGTTTTGATTGACAACCTCATTAAATAAATCTAGTGAAAGTTCGAATGAAGAGTATTCTCTATATACTATTACTTTTCTTTACACTCTCAGCGAATGCACAAAAAACAGAGAGTTCTACGGATGACAGCCTTCATACTGATGTACATGCTGCGTTCGTAGTCATTACTCCTGGCAATACCCCAGCAAGTCTAATGGGCCATATTGCCATAAGAATGTGGTGTCCTTCTGCAGGATTGGATTATTGCTTCACAGGCAAAACGCCAGACTGGGGAAACGAATTTGTAACAGCTGTATTCAAAAGAGTGAAACTAGGCATCGTTCCCGAAGAAACAAAAATGTTTCGTGAAGATTATCGATGCCAAGGTAGAGGCATTACAGAATATGAACTAGAACTGACACTACAGGAAAAACAAAAACTTTGGATGTTACTCGATAAGGAAGTGACCAAAGGACTTGTCTACGACATGGATTACATTCATCATGGTTGTGCCATTATAGCAACAAACATGATTCTTGCAGCTATTTCGGACCGCCATATAGATCTTACAACGGTTATTGACAAATATGTATACGGCAACACACGACGTGAGATTCTTCTACGCTACAATAATTTCTACACATGGGAGGAATTTATTGGACATAGTATCTTTGGCGGTTCACTTGACAAAGAAGTGACTGGAGATGAGAAACTCATTATGCCAGAAGATGTAATTACAGTATTTGATGCAGCTAATATAATTCACGGTAAGAACGTAATTTGCCGTCCTACCGTAAAAGCTGCCGATGATATTTATATATCACCACTGATGTTTGCTCTGTTATTCTTTGCCCTATGCTGCATAAGAATTCCAATCCTTGATTATCCTATTATGGCATTACATACACTTATCGGAGCATTTTTATGTGCAGTAGTATTCGTTTCTATTGCACCTGGAACAGAGTGGAACTGGCTGATAATACTATTCAACCCAGCAGTCTCCATTCTCTACTGGTCACACAACAAGAAAATACATTGGATATTAGGCATCATAATCATGAATCTATTGCTTTTTATGATTTACAAGATAAATTCAATATTTTGCCTTTCACAAATATTAATTGTTGGGGGATATTTAATAAAAGAGATTTATAAAATTTTCAATTTAACACAAAATTAAAATCGATTATGAAAGGATTATTTACTTTTATTTTAGCCTTTATTTCATGCTCATCAGCATTTGCAGAAGGTGACAATAATTATTACTGGTTCTACGACAGAGCTGAAGTAGCTACAACTGGAAAAGGCCTCATCTATCTTTCAGAAGAATCTGAATGTAAAGATGCCGACTACGCCGAGACATGTGAATTCAAGGCTGTAGATAAAGGGGCAAAATACAAAAGTATTTTCTATCATGCCAAACCTACAGACGGTTATCAGTTCATTGGATTGTTTCCAAATGCTACGCCAAAATCATTATCAGAAAGTTTGACAAGCAACAGCACTTCTAATGTCATTAGCGTCACAACTCAAATGATGTCAGAATCTAACGTTGTTGAAGGATATGGATTCGTGCCTGACACAACCTTCTACGCAGTATTCTCAAAGATATACGTTAATGTAAATGCAACTATGGATATAATTGGTACTGCTGACATCGACAAAGTCATCAACGACAAAGGCGATGAGGTAACAATTACAGCAACACCAACATTAGATGGTTGCACATTTGACTATTGGATGGATTCTAATGGAAATAAAATCACAGAGAATCCATACACATTTACTGTTGGAAACACTACAGAAACTTATACCGCTTATTTCAAAGGAGATAAAATTCTAAATATCGATTTCGGCGAAGGAAAATTTATTCCATTCTCTACGATGTCCGAAGCAAAATTCGATGCAGACATCTCCGTTTATATCGTGAATGAAAAAGCAAAGCAATTCTACGATGAAAACGAAAAACTCATACAATTCATAGAAACAGAAAATGCATGGGGATATTATAATGAAGAAGAATTTGTAGAATACAATGGAGAAATCCCAGAATTCAATACAAACTACAAGGTAGAAACTACATTCAGCGATTACTATCCTAATACAGGTGTAATTCTTTATGGAGAAGGTATCAAGACTATTGTTCTACATAATAATACACCAGAAGAACAATTATATTCAATTGACACATACTTAGTTGGAACAGCATCTGGAGCTATCAACATAGAATCGCTCCCTAAGCAGGATGATAATAGCAATACCCTCATTTACTATGTTTATGTTATTTTATAAGAACCTTTTGCCGTTAATGATGTTGAGGCCCTTAATAGGAACTCCTACTTTCTGGCCG
>JAILIJ010000278.1 GCA_024695315.1 Bacteroidaceae bacterium | reverse complement strand
CAACATCCCTGTTGGCACCTCACATACTTTGGACTTCCTGACCGGTGCCGACAAGATTGACATACCGACGAGTCGTCGTCCTTGGAACAACTACATAGAAGTCAAGTGCGCCCGTGAAAATAACCTAAAAGGCATAGATGTGAAATTTCCTCTAAATGTCATGACATGCGTTACCGGCGTATCTGGTTCCGGCAAGTCAACCCTTGTACGCGACATTCTGTTCCGCGCCATGAAGCGTCATTTTGATGAGGTATGCGACAGGCCTGGTCAGTACACATCCCTTGAGGGAGATATTGACATGATTAAGAAAATTGACTTTGTCGACCAAAATCCTATAGGTACATCCTCACGAAGCAACCCCGTGACCTACATAGGGGCATACGATGAGATACGTAAACTCATGGCTGGTCAACAACTATCAAAACAATTGGGTTACACCCCAGCCTATTTCTCTTTCAATACAGACGGCGGACGCTGTGAGGAATGTAAGGGAGAAGGAACGGTAACTGTCGAGATGCAGTTCATGAACGACCTCGTTCTTGAATGTGAGTCATGCCACGGCAAACGCTTCAAATCCGACATTCTCGAAGTTAAATATGAAGGACAGAGCATCTACGACATTCTCAACATGACCATCAACCAGGCTGTAGAATTCTTCACCGAACATAAGCAGAAGAAGATCGTTCAGAAGATGAAACCGCTACAGGACGTAGGATTAGGCTACATCAAACTCGGACAAACTTCATCTACCCTTTCAGGTGGTGAGAACCAGCGTATAAAATTAGCCTATTACCTAAGTCAGGAGAAGGCAGTACCTACAATGTTTATCTTCGATGAGCCAACCACAGGTCTGCATTTCCACGACATAAAGAAACTCCTCGATGCTTTCAATGCCCTAATCAGCCGCGGTCATACCATAGTCATCATCGAGCACAATATGGACGTCATCAAATGTGCCGATCATGTCATAGACCTCGGTCCTGAAGGAGGACGCGATGGTGGAAACTTAGTCATCTGCGGCACTCCTGAAGATGTTGCCAAATGCGCATATAGCTACACAGGACAATATCTACAAGAAAAGATGTAACGTCATACTACACAGAAATGCTGAATAACAAGTGGGATAAGGTTTCGAGCCTTATCCCTTTTTTTACCCATCCTGTTCTTACGATAAGCAAACTTGGGACGTCCGTTTTTTATCCCACAATTTCCTTTTCTATAACGTATGAACAATCCCATATTATAGAGTACCAAAGAGGACGTATCCCATTTAAGGGAAACGTCCTCTTAAGACAAAAAGAATATATGTTTAGAAAATCATCTTCTTAGTTGAGCCATTACTCATCTTCACAATATACATCTTTCCCTTTTCTGGTACAGACACCTTACGACCAGTTAGATCATAATAATCTGTTGTAGGAGTTTCATCTGGATCCACGTCTTTTGTCTTTACGTCATTTACACCTGTAGCATCAGTATCTACATCCTCTAAAGCTATTCTATCCTTAGCGTAAGACACAAGGCTCACGAGAGTAATATTATCAAATGCCACATGAGTATAATAACGTCCGAGTGTAGAAGAAATAGACATTACTGGTGTAGTGTAACTAAATACCTGAGCGTTATTGATAAGTACAGTACCGCTTGCATTTGTTACAGTCAAATGTACGCCCCTTGAGCTACCGACGAGCTTGAAGTGGTTCCAAGTAGAAGGTACTACAGAAGAAGAAATAGTAGAACGGCTATAAGACTGACAAGGAATAGTGCCAAGACTTGTTCCGCTACCATTAGTAACTGTTGCTGATGTAGCCCATGCTCCCACGCTAATGTTACAAAGCGTACCAGCCTCTCCAATAACAGATATAGTTGAAGTATTTGAATTACCTCCGATAACAGCCATATCGAACTCAAATGTGTAGCTCAAAGCACTTGTGAAGTAGCTGTTGTCAGCAAATGAGAGATTAACAGTACGGTTATTATTTGAGCCCTGATAGATATGGAACACATGACCACCATTACCGCTAACCTGAGCCATAGTCTCGACATTACCTGCTGCTACAGCAAATCCGTAATTATTTGAGCTTGCTGTCTCGAAGTCGAGGTTGTAAACCTGTTCGTATGAAGAACCGCCAGATACCTTCAAGTAGAGCACTCCATTCTCGATGACGAGTGACTTAGAGTATGAGCCAGACACGTTAGCCTCGATGATGATGTCCGACAAGTTGCCACTTGCTACAGAACCGATTGTACCGAGACGATACTTACCAGAACCAAGAGTACCGTTGAACTGGAATATAGGAGCAAGGTACTGAGGTCCATACTGCCAGTTTTGTTTACGTACATTAAGAGTGCCTATATTGAGTTGGTCGCCACTTGCATTACCGCTACCGTTGATATCGAATACCACGCGAGAACCTTCCTTTACAGTCAATGTGTTGACAGTCATGTGAGCATAACCGTTATCATTAACGTATGGAGTATTCTTGAGGTTACTTGAGATATAAAGAGCAGAACCGTACTCCATTTCAACTGACTTATAAGAACTCTCAGATGCTGTGAGGTCAGAACCAAGGAACAATTCTGTGAAACGGTTAGCCCAGATAGGACTATTTGTTACACTTCCGTTGCAGATAAGAGCACCCTGCCATACATCTGTCTTACCAGAATGTGTGTGTGTTCTATATGGTAGATGAGCAGCTGAAGAACCTTGCTTGCAGACGTTAGTAGTACCAGATAGAGGATTGCCAGTCATACGTATGCGATCCCAAGTGTGCTTTGTCTCAGTATACTGCACACGGTCTCCACCCTCAATTGTAGTACGTGAGTTAAGGAAAAGCGTAGAAGGCTTAGCTCCACTATTGATATTTACCGTATACTCAGAACCGTTTCCGTCAGGCCATACAAAGACATCCTTTCCGTTGTGAGAAGTAGAAACAGAACCATTGTTGCCAATGCCAGTACGTCCTGTCCAAGTGAGTGCAGGAGGTGCCTGAGTGAGTCCCTCAAGTTCACCTACGAAGAAGCTTGGATGAGGAGGCTGATTGTATCCCTCAGTCTGCCAAACCATAGCCTGGCGATACTGGTGATCATACCAGAGTGACTGCATACGATGGGTAGTAGGAGTAACGGTAGTATATACACGTATAAATCTGTTGTCAGATGTTCTCATGACCAATTCCTCACGCCAGTCACCCAAGATATCGCCTGAAGCACATGGATTCTTCTTAGTTCCATTGATGCAAGAAGTGGCATAAGTACCATGACCTGTGTTATAAATTCTCTGTCCGAGCTTATCGATATAGAGGTATCCCTCGCTTGAACCAGGACCGTTAATAGTCTCAGATAGCAAGTCACCATCCCAGTAAATACGGAAGTTGAGAGCCATAGGATAAGGAGTGTTGGCATTCCAATTATTTGACATTCCGCTGATATATACTGGTGAAGTTGGATTTGGCTGCACATAGCTCAGCGGTATGATACCTGATGCTGTAGAAGCGCCAATACCTCCAGGATATTCATTAGTGAAGTTACCAGCCATAGCACGACCATCGTCACTACTTCCAACTGTACGTGCATAAATCTCACAAGTAGCAGCATTACGGTAGTTGTTGCTTGGATTATCTTCATTACATGCAAATGTCTCGAGTCCTTTTCTGAATGGGTCGAGGTCACCAGTATGTGATGCGTCGCCATGGCCTAAACCTGTTGATGAACATCCATGAATAGATGTGTCACCAGTATGGAAGTCAAGAACCATAGAACCATAGATGATTTCGTCGCTTCCGTCCTCATCAACGTCGGCAATAGAGAAGTTATGATTACCCTGGCCATACCATCCACTATTAGTGTAGCTATGCCATGTATTTCCAACCTTATAAAGTTTATTTGTACTCTTATTCACACGATAAGTGCACGCATCAGTCTTAGTATATATACCACGTCCAAGGAAGATGTATGGATTCACACCGTCAAGATAAGGTGCACCCATAAAATATTTGCTTGAGCGGTGTCCGTATGAATCTCCCCAGTCTGAGGCATTACCACGAGGTAGAGGATAAGCAATGACATCATACGTATAACCAGTCTTACCATTTATATACATGAGCCATTCCTCACCTGAGTTTGAGAATGTCATGTTTGCTGTATGTGTGATTCCATTTCTAATGTTCTCATTCACATTACCGATAGTCTCTGTTGTTCCATCAGAATGATGAATGACAGTATTTGCACCACCACGATAGAGAACTTCACATGCTCCATCTTCATTCCAGTCAAAGGCTACAGCATCCCATTGCTCGTCAGCTCCATAACAAATATTTGGTCCACAGTCAATCCACCACAGACGTCCATAGTTGATGCTTGAAGCATAACACTCTATCTGACAATACATCTGCTTGTTTGAGACAGGGAATAACTGGTCCTGATCTGTCTGGTTCTTACGCTTGACGATAAAGTCAATCTTTCCGTCTCCATCAACATCTCCAAGCGAAATATCGTTAATGGTATAGTTTGCCATGGCAGAACTTGGGTCGTTCTGCTTCCAGACAGTCACTCCACTTCTTGCTTGTACGTTAGACACAGGAATCTCCAAATACTGGTCAGCCCATGGCGTTACGGCTGCACTCTGAGAGCCAGCCACTCCATTTCTAACAGCAGCAACAGAATATTTGCTTGATGATGTTCCACTGGCATCTACATAGTTAGACACACTAAGGTTCTGAGCAATCAAAGAACCATTACGATAAAGGTTGTAGGTTACGTCATAGTATTCATCTGCTTGCACTCTCCAACTGACGAACACGCCAGATGACTGTTTAACAGCAACAGTACCACGATCCAAAGCATCTGTCTTACGTTGAGCATATACGCCATTAACAGACACTAATGAGAGCACTGACCACAATGCCATGCGTCTCAGACCTCTAAAGGTCTTAAATGTTCTTTCCATTCTTAATAGGTTAAAAATATTAGGTAGTTGAAATTGGTATTAGTCATTTCATACGAATATGAAAATCATGGGCGCTAAATTAACGTATTTTCACATCACAGAAAAATAAAAATGAATAAAATTACATTCTAGTCGCTTTTTATTGACCGAGAACATTATTCTTGAGCATGCAAACAAAAGAGTTATTTATTGTCTTAAATAACACACATTATTTAATAGGTTAATTTATAGTTTATGAATAAGATAAAATTACTATTTCGTAACGATTATTGCTGCACGAATCACTCCACTTACATGTTCATTCGCTACCTATAGTCCTATATAAGTTCAATACGAATCGCATATTTCGTTACTTATCGTAATAAACTAAAAAAGTGCTTCAAATTAGGACGTAATTTTCTACCCCACCTCCTTCGGCAACGCTTCGTATTACCTTCGTAACAGCTTCGAAACTCATAGCTGATGAGTATGGATTTCATAAGATTGAAATTTTAGCTCACCCCCTTTATGATTCGGAGCTTGAAGCGCACCGTCAGATGAATGCACAAACATACAAAACTGACGACATTTTTCCGACTTTTCACATCACAAAAATCAACTTTAACATTTTATTTAACATTTTAACACTTTCGATACAAAGCATTGTAATCTTGACTTTACAATAACAAAACAGATAAAAAGTAGACTTATCATACTTCTCAACTAACATAATTACTGAAAGTTAAAAAAGAATAGCAATAACCAACCACGACAAAAAACAAAAGACAAAAGCAATTTACACCTGTTTTTATCTTAAAAACACGATATTTCTTGCCTATTAAAAAAATTTTTTGTTTATTTGCATGATAATGTGGACACTTGAGTTTTTGAGTATTTGAATTTATGGGTTTATGAATTCTTTAGTTTTAAAGTTTTTGAATTCTTGGGAGGCAGTCAACACATACCATACAAATCTTAATTTACGACATTGAGCCTTTCGACATCAAGACTCTCTATTCAAAATCACTCTTAAATGGTCGCACAGAACCCTTCGGGGAAAAATCTAAAAAGAATCTCAATCTTTATTGAACATAAAAAACTAAAAGATAATATAATCCAAATCAATCAAACGACACATAACAGATGAAACGACATGTTATAATGGCTTTAGCGGTATTTGCAAGCAATATGCTATATGCAGACCCTACATTTGCCACGATGAACAACAACACAGAACAGGTAACAACACAGGATGAACCAAGACGTATCCTCACAGAGGATAACATGATGGACAATAATGATGATATCGTGTTTGATAACTATTTCATAGACAAAACACTACGCATCGACTACGTCATGGCAGGAAATGCCAATGAGCAACATATCTATCTCGACGAGCTGAAGCAGCAGGACAGATGGGCAGGCCGAAAGAGCCGACTGGCAGAGAAATTTCTCAACGGCAATGGACAGATTACGGTACGTGACCATAAATCACACAAAGTGATATATGTATGGACCTTCTCCACACTCTTTCAGGAATGGTTGCTGGAGGACGAGGCAAAAAGAGTGAATAGAGCCTTTGACGCATCATATAATATTCCTTTTCCTAAGGCTACAATAGACGTTACCGTCACTCTCACAAACAATCATCAGAAGGTTGTAACAGAGATGACACATACTGTAGATCCTAACGACATCTTGATTAGAAAGATTCGTAACAACAACATACCATTCCACTACGTATGGAAGGGCAAAACAGAAAATACAAAAACAGACATCGACAATAAAGAGCCTAAAAACGGCAAAGGACGTAACTACGTCTATATGGGATTTGATCCTCTTGAAGGAGTAAACCTCACAGACTGCATAGACCTGGCCATCGTTGCTGACGGATATACAGAAGCTCAGATGGGTAAGTTCTACAACGATTGTCAACGTGCTGTCGACGCACTCTTCGCTCGCGAGCCTTTCAAGAGCTTAAAGAACAGATTTAATGTTGTTGCCGTTGCTGCCCCATCCCTCGATGAAGGTCCGTCAGTACCTCACAACGATGTGTGGAAACGCGGAACGAGTGGAGCGCACTACGACACATTCTATAGCGACCGTTATCTCATGTCACAAGACATGCACAAGATATACGACCTACTTTCAGGAGTACCTTTTGAGCACATCATGGTGCTTATCAACTCCAACACATACGGTGGCGGCGGAATATACAACCAGGTGACATTCTCCACAAGCGACCACCCTACTTTCAAGGAAGTCTTCGTTCATGAATTTGGACATAGCTACGCCGGTCTTGCCGACGAATATGCTTACGACGACCAAGACAATGAGTGGTACCCTGCAGATACAGAACCTTGGGAGCCAAATATCACGACTCTCAAGAATTTCAAGAGTAAATGGGCAGACCTCATGCCTAAAAAACAGCCTATACCTACTCCCATCGATAGTAAGGTGCCAGACTTTAAGAAGATTGACAAAAATGACGAGAAGCAGATGGCAAAACTAAATGCTTGCACACAAGTCGTTGGAGTGTTCGAGGGTGCTGGCTATCAGAGCAAGGGATGTTATAGACCAGCTCAGGAATGTAGAATGAAGATAAATGAGGTTGAGGACTTCTGTCCTGTATGCGCAAGAGCTATTAGAAGAATCACAGACTTCTATACAGCTAAATAAATGGAGACGTCTACTTCCAACGACCAAGAAACTTACCAAATTATCGAAACATTAGCAATAAATATATCAATAACGAATTAACAGAAAACATCTAAAATAATCGAATAATGAATTTAAGAAACTATGTCTTGGCTCTTATGCTCTCAACAGGATTGATAGCAAGTGCCGCAAATACAACTACTACGGTTGATCAGGTCACAGGATCGGTAACGCTGACAGATGACGTAGATTATGTGATTACGAGCACCACTCCGTTTACCACAACAGGTAGTGTGAACATCACAAATACAGACCATGCTGTTGTCATCATCTCCAACATCAAACCAAGTAAGGTTATCAGCAACTGGCTGTCATTCATCTATATCAATGGAGAGAAGGCTGTCAGCGACAAAAACTGTCAGGTCAAAATGTACAATAAGGGAGCTATTATCTTCCCTTACTCAAGCGACATTCAACCTCTCACATGCTACACAGAAAAGAATTTTGAGGGCGAGTCATGTTCTGACTATTCTGAGGGACACTCTGGTGGTTACATGAAGACTCTTAACGCCAAAACTTTGAACAACAACTTCAAGAGTTTCAAGCTCAAGCGAGGCTATATGGTCACTTTCGCCCTTGGTACATCAGGATGGGGCTACAGCCGATGCTTCATCGCCGACCATGAGGACTTGGAAATCAACCTTCCTGTCAATATGTGTGGCAAGGTATCTTCTTACCGTATCTTCAAATGGCAGAACGCCAAGAAAGCAGGTCTTGCAAGTGACACCGGCTACAGCTCTACACAGGCTGTCAACGCTTCATGGTGCTACTCTTGGGGTAATGGTGAAAACAGATACCCAGACACAGAATGCGTGCCTAACCATATCTATGAGGACTGGCCTTCATCATCATCTTGCGGTAGCGTGACTTATTCATGCCACATGAAGACAAACAACGAGCCAGGTAACAGCGCCGACGATACACCACAGACTGTTGACCAAGTGCTTGCAAACTGGCAGAACCTCATGCGTACAGGTATGCGTCTTTGCTCTGAGTCTTCTCACGACGGTTCAATGTCACACTTGAAATCCTTCATCGACTCTATCGATGCTAGAGGATGGCGTTGTGACCTCCTCGACCTCCATTGCTACTGGGCAGCAGGTACATTCAACAACCTAAACTGGTACAGCAGCAATTATGGTAACGGACGTCCAATCTGGATTTCAGAGTGGGTATGGGGTGCTTCATGGAACAATAATGGTATCTTCGGTGCAGTAAGTGATCGTGGCGACTATTCTACCTCTACTCAGCAGAAATGCTACGATGGTACTAAGCCAATCCTCGACGTTCTCAACTCATCAGACATCGTGGAGAGATACGCGTATTGGAATAGCGAAGCAGCATGTTCAAAAATTTACAAGGATGGTTCACTATCAATCCTCGGAAAATACTACGCAACCATGGACGACGGACTTGGCTATAAGGCCTCAAAGCAGTTCATCCCTAAGGTTGTTTACAAGGCAGCAACAAGCCTCTCAGGAACATATAAGACAACTACAAATTCCTACAACTTGACATGGTGTAACCCTAATGGTGACATGATAGACTCAATGGTTGTTGAACTCATGGCTCCAAATACAGTAATATACAAAAAAATTGCTACTGTAATGCCTACTGACCAGTCTTCAAGCACAGGTTCAAACCACTCCTATGCTTATGAGATGACAGAACCAGGCCTTTACACATTCCGTATCGCCTCTTATCCAGCAGGAAACAAAACTGCTAAATATTCAGGTACAATTGCATACTCTATCTCTGACGTTAAGGGTACAGCAGACGTTCAGTACGGAAATATTGATATCATAAATACAGACGAGGTAACAACAAACTTCAACGAGACTCTCAATGCAACTCCAAGCATATTCATGGGAGCATGCTCTTACAATAACACTAAGTTGTTCCCAGGAAACTATATCTCAACAGCTTCAAAGAGACTCTTCAAGTACAAGCTCATGCCTTGGACATGTCAGGATGGTTGCATCACTTCTCCAACTAAGACAGAGAGCATTCCTTTCCTCGCAATTCCAAGTGGAAACTATACTCTCGGAGATCTTGATGTCGAGGTAGGTAATGTCAAGCCAAATACAAGGGACACACTTGAAGTTAAGTTCAACAAACCTTTCCCAGAAGGTGTGACTCCAGTTGTCATAACAGAAGTTTTTGCTCAGACAAACAAAAACTACGCAACTATATCTCAGATTTGGGATGTTACAAATGAAGGATTCAAATGTTTCGTAACTTACGAAGCTACACTCCTTGCCGACGGAACAGTTAGACCGAGCATTCTCAGCCAGTCTCTCAACTATCTCGCAATGACTCCAGGATTCGCCGCTCTTGATGCAGATAACGGAATACTCATAGCTGCAGGCACAGGTACAACATCTTCTATACTTGCCCAAAAGATAGATCTCTTAAATGGTGAAGAACAGCTTAGCTTAAACAAGCCTTACGTGTTTGCTAAGTGTCAAACTAAGAACTACCCTGCAGGTGCTATACTCCGTCTGTCAAGAACTACAGAAGATGATAATGACATGACAACAGCTATATACATCAAACGTCAGGTGGATGAGGACTACGAGACAAGTCTAAGAATCAGTTCTAAGAACCCAGACACCATAGGTTGGGTTATCATAGCAGAAACAGCAGATAATTCGTCTATTCCTACTAACATCAACTCAATCGTTAAAGACGGTACAGACGGAATGCTCATGACATCTGTAGAGAACAGAGTAATACGCGTCATCAACGCAGATGAATACGAGGTGTTCAGCATCACAGGTGCTAAGGTTAACGCAAAAGCTCAGCAAGCTCCTGGTATCTACGTTGTGAAGTCAGGAAACAAATCTGCAAAAGTTATTGTTGAGTAATTAATAAGTTGATGAGAAATACGGCTGTTTTTATTCATATAGATGATTCACTCGTCAAGAATATAAACGCCACAACTCACTAACTCACATTATTTTCGAACACGGAATGCGCGGAAAACGGAAAGTTATTTCTAAATACAATTCCGAGTATTCCGTGTTTGATAAAATATCAGAACCCATAAGGGCTCAACGGCGTCAATAAAAATTGACTACGGAGATTTATAAACAACAACCTAAAACCTAAAATTCAAATTCCTAAAGACTCAAAAAATTCATATATGAAAACACATTTACCATATCTATTATCGATGTTATCACTTACCGCCTTTGCACAAGACAATACCATACGCAACGGTGGAGAATATTATCTATACAACACTTATTACGCTCGTTGTCTGGCAGGTAACGAAGCAAATGATGGACCTGCACTTTCAAAATATTCAGACGAGAATATGGACAAATATGTGTGGGTAGCAGAATCATCAACTCTCGACGAGGGATGGTACTGGCTTAGACATAAGGCAACAGGCAAATACCTACAGGCAAGCAACGCATCAGGCAACACATGGAGCTGCTGGTTTGCCGGTAGTCTTAACACAGCATACAATTCTTACGAATGGGCATTGGTATCAGGCTCTGAAGGATATATCAAATCCTACAGAGGTACCGTCGTCAATAGTTCGACAAAATGTTTCCTTGGTATTGACACAGGAAAAGAAGACAACGAATATATCAGCGTATTCTACGACAAGCAACAAGGAGAAACATCTACATGGCAAATCGTGGATGCCAACTACCCTATTGATAGTGGTAGACTAAAGCTATACACAGATGAGCTGGACGAGGCTATTAAACAAGGCGAGACAGTCTACAATAATGAACTTTATGGCAAGCCTGATGAACTGGCTGTAGCACTCTACAACGCAAGGTCGGCTAAAGAGGACGCAGATATAAAAAACATCGAGATCATGACAACGGCAAAGAAGGCTCTGCTTGCTGCTATTGCCAATGCACAAGATGGGAAATACGATATCTGGATCTCAGGAAGCTCGTTCGGAGCAGGAGCAGCGTTCACCGTCTCCCTCGAAAACCTATCCTTCAACGAAGAATATAAAAATACGGAAATACAGTTTGTGCTAAGAAATAAAGTCGGAACAGGTGCCCTCGTATATGTGGCAAGCGACCACATCACTATCGGCGGACTAACTGTCAATGTAGCTAACGACACAAGCCACGACTATACGTTCTCTTTCGACGGCTCAAATGTCACTTTATATGTCGATGGAAAAGCAGCAGGCACAACGTCACAAAATTCAATAAGTACGGTAACCTCGGTGGGTACATCTGCAGAATGGACTGTGATAGGTGGTGAGGCTCTCAAATCATACACAGCAATTATAAATAGCCTTAACCAAACATACGGTAACTACGAGGACAATGGTCACGGAAAATACAATTTCTACATATTAAAAATGGTAGGAGATAGCAACCGCGAACTTGCAGAACAAGCCGATTATCATTTCCTTGCAACTGAAGATGTGTTAAGCGATTCCTATATTGATATCAAGGATGAATATTCATGGATAATCTTTGACAATATACGCCCATCTGATGTTATAAGCAAATACTTGAAATATATAAAAATCAATGGACAAAAGGCAGTAAACGGCACAAATTGCCGAGTAGCAATATATCTACATGGAGCTGTTGTTTACACATATTCGCCTAACGACATAGCTCTATACGGATATTCCGGAGAATTATATAGCGGTACCGAATATACTTTCAAAGCAGGTGCAAACTCCAATATGGGGGATGCCGACAACGAGCTTAATTCATTTATCCTCAAGCGCGGATATATGGTTTGTTTCTCTACCAATAGTGATGGTTCCGGATATAGCCGTATATATGTGGCAGACCACGAAGACAAACGAATCGACGTGCTGCCAAATCTATTGAAAAATCGTATCTCACGTGCTTATGTGAGAAAATGGAATTGGGTTAGCAAAAAGGGATGGTGCACAACAGAAGGACAAAGCAGCATAAATACCGAAGGTAAACTTCTTGGATGTACATGGTTCTACACCTGGAGTGCAGACAAGAGCACACAAACGGACATGGAATATGTTCCTCATAAGGGGCACATCTACTGGCCATCTTGGTCTGCATGTAACCATGAGAATGCCACAGCAATATTGGGTTATAATGAGCCTGATCACTCAGAACAACATTCCGATGACTGCGGCACAACCATAGACGAATGGAAAGCATGTACTCACCAGCCAGAGTTCATGGCCAGCGGACTGCGTATTGGCTCTCCATCCCCTACCGATGCTTCGTGGCTAACAAATTTTATTAAACATTGCGATGACATGGCCTATAGATGTGACTTCGTAGCTTTCCATGCTTATTGGGGAACCAACGAGGCTGCAAACTCAGACAGTTGGTGGTCACAGCTCAATAATATATACAAAAATACAGGCAGGCCAATCTGGCTTACTGAATGGAACAACGGAGCGTCTTGGACAACAGAGTCTTGGCCATCAAGCTACTCAGACAAACTAACCAAGCAGAAAAATGCTATAAAAAATATCTTGTCAGTACTTGACAATGCCAACTTTATCGAACGATACTCACTCTACAACTGGGACAGCTACTATAGAGCAGCCATCTCCTGGGACAACGATAAGAATTCTTGGTGGGTTACTCCTTGCGGTCAGGTCTATCGCGACACACATCCAAGCCACGCCTACAAAGAGAGTATGCAGAAGGTTCCTGTGGGATGGTTCCCAAGTACAAAGACCGACAACAAGTTCTCTTTCAAACTTAATGCAACAAGTCTCTCTTTCGTTCCTACTCTGACAAATCTAAATGGTGACTATACCCTTACGGAAACGTTTGAGTACCAAGATAAGGAGAGCGGCGAATGGAAAGTGTTCTACGACAATTCTAAGGGACGAGCTAAGTTCACAAGTACAAGTCAAAGAACACAAACCATAGACCTGGATGACTGTGATACTGAAGCGTTAAATGCAGAGACCTTGACACTCAGAATGCACATCACAACTCTCGGAGGTGGAGACACAACAACAAAAGGTGTTGAAATCAGTATTCCTGCATCCGTAAAACAACATTTCACCGAAAGCACTAATATTGAAAAAATGATTGCTAACGGCGATGATGGAATAACTATATACAACACGTCAGGCGAAAAAGTCTATGAAGGAAGAACTGTAGACCTTTCCAAACTTAACCTAAAACCTAACATCTACATAATTAACGGTCAGAAAATAAGATTACAATAGTCACAAATAGCAAAGCATACATTTTAGCAATAAAATGTATGCTTTTTTTATAAAAATTTTATAACTTTCTGTTCTTTTTGGTTAAATTTTACTAAATTTGCCACATCTATGTGGGTATACTATACCCATGTGGCACGCGCGCTTTTTAGATCAGTTATTGTGAATCATTATCATTGTATGATTAACACTCTAATAGTCTGAGGACGCCTTAACTACACCAAAGAATATTAACAATTAATAATAACATCTGACTAACTTTTTATGAACAAACGCTTTTGTATCTTTGGAAGCAACACCATGAAGGTGTTACTCCTAACTGCAATTTGCGGATCTGCTACATCATGTAAAGATGATTATACGTTGGATGACACCACGCCTTCTTGGCTTGGTTCAAGCATCTATGATTATCTTAAGGATGAAGGAGATTACACAAACTTCGTACGTCTTATAGACGACCTTGACTACAAGGAAGTATTATCACGAACTGGTTCAAAGACACTCTTCGTTGCTAACGATAGTGCCTTCAATGCTTTTTATGCCAACAACAACTGGGGTGTAAGCAGCTACGACCAGCTTTCAAAGTCACAGAGGAAACTGTTGCTTAACAGCGCAATGGTAAACAATGCCTACTTGCTCGAAATGATGTCAAGTACTGCTGCTGGTAGTGGTGAAAATGACCTTCCAGAGAAAGGTCAATGCCTACGTAGAGAGACAGCTTCTGACGTAACAGACTCAATCCCTCATCTCATGGCTGAGGATTTGCCAATCACTTACAACAGCAATGAGAAAGACTATTGGGCAAGATTCAGAAACAGCGGTAAGGGCATTTACATTGCTCTCGACGCTACTTCACCTATGATGACTCACTTCATCGCTGCACAGCTCTCCAACAAGGACATTACTGACAAAGACTTTGAAATCATCACAGGAAAGAAGAGAGATAAAAACGATGCTTTCATCTATGATAGCAAGATTATCAAGCAGGATATCACTTGCCAGAATGGATATGTAAATCAGCTTGACAAAGTTCTTCTCACTCCTCAAAACATGGCTGAGGTCCTCAGAACAAACGAAGATACAAAAATCTTCTCACACATGCTCGACCGTTTCTCAGCTCCATTCTATAACAGCACTCTTACAGAGCGCTATAAGCTACTTTACGGCAACGAAGTAGACTCTGTATTCGAGAAGAGATACTTTGCTATTCGTTCTCAGGGCAACGCCACTCTTTACTCAGATGCTGGCACTGACCCAACAAATAACCCTACAGGTAATACAATCTTCGACGAAAGTTCAAACAAGCCTCTTCCTTTCGATCCAGGATGGAACACATACCAGACAGATTCAAAGACAGCTAAGGAACAGGATATGGGAGTTATCTTCTGTCCAAACGACAAGAAACTCATGAACTATTTCTTCAGCGAAGATGGTGGTGGACGATTCCTCGTCAAGGCTTACGCAGAGGATTATCTAAGCCAGATAACAGAAAATACTACTGACTATAGCCTTGTATACAAGGCAATAGACCAGATACCAAGACAGACAATTCGCGCACTTATCAACAACTTGATGAAGGAATCCTTCAACTCAAGTGTCCCAAGCAAGTTTGAGACTATCAAGAACTCTGCTCAGGATGCCATGTTCGATGCACAGGACGACTATCATCGTAATAATATAGATAAGGTGCTGATAGCTAACAACGGTATCATTTATGTCATGAATGAGGTAACTACTCCTGCAGAATATGCCGCAGTAAGTGCACCAGCATACGTAGAGACAGATAAGAGAATCTTCAACTGGGCTATCCAGTCTGAAAAACTCGGTTCTATACCTACTAACTACTATGCTTACCTCTTGGCGATGAGCACACGATTCAGTTTCTTTGTACCAAATGACAACAACTTCTGGTACATCGACCCACTGTCTTTCCGTAACCCTTCAGACAAAACAGAAGGCAACACTACTTTGACAGGACGTGCTTACTACTACACATGGGATGAGACAAAATCTAACCCTAAGGTTGCATCATACGAATACAATTATGACTTAGCAACAAATACAGGTAGCATTGGCGCACTCAGGTCAACAGAAAACATCAGTGAGTCAACTTATGGTAACCGACTCAAAGATATGTTGGAGACACATACTATCATCCACGAAGATAATAGTGAAATTACTGGTATTGACGAGACAGCTACCGGAGTTGAATGTAACAAGCACTATTTTGTAACAAAGAATGGAGCCGTACTTTACGTTGACAAAGCAACATCAAGAAAAAATGGTATGATTGTCAAGGGCGGATGGCAACTCGATAATGATACAGAATGTGAGGTTACTGGTTTCGACGATAAGTCTGCAGAAACTAATGGATATGGTAATGGTTATGCTTACATGATCAACTCTCCTTTAGTTCCTACTATGCAGTCAGCTTACTCTGTACTCTATAACAATAGCAACTTCTCTGAGTTCTTCGAACTTTGCCAGACAGACGAAAGCGTACTTAAGGAAATCGGTATCAATAGTACTACCGAGATGAACAAGTATAAGATTTTCGTTGACAACAAGGGTATTCCTTGCTACGACAAAATTACTGGTAACAAGTTGTCAGCTCCAACAAACGTAAGATTCTTCAACAACTACCGCTACACTATCTATGTACCAACAAATAGTGCTATGCAGGAAGCTTACGCTGCTGGTCTTCCAACATGGGAAGACTTGAGAGAAATGCTTGAACTCAACATTGAGGACGAGAGCCAAAAGACAGAATTAACAGACGAAGAACTAGAGGTACGTAACACTAAGGCTAAAGCTATGGTTACAGCTATCGTAAACTTTGTAAAATACCACTTCCAGGACAACAGTATCTTTGCTGACGACCCAGTTCTCAAGAACACTGCTTACGAAACAGCTACAGTCAACAGCGAAACACAGATTTACTGCAAGCTTACTGTGTCATCACAAGGAAATGGAACTCTTTCAATTACTGACGTGGCAGGACACACTCGCAATGTTACAGAAGATAAAAACATCATTGCAAGAGACTATGTCACAAATGGCTCAACAAGTACTACAGGTTCAGTTATCAGTTCGTCATCTGCAATCGTAATGCACGGTATTGATGGTGTTCTTGACTACAAAAAATACACCAACAACAGATATGATTCAGACTGGGCAAATGAAGCTAAGGCAAGAGCTTATCTCCAAGAGTATAAATTAAAAAAATAAACAAAGCTTACATAGAACACTATGAACAAGATAAAATTCATTCTCACATCAATTGTGCTGTTCTTCTGTGTAAGTACAGCATTCGCCCAAACAAGACGTATCGTAGGTAATGTCTACGATGACATGGGTGGTATTCCTATGGCCAACGTCGTTGAAAGAGATGCAAACAACCGTATCGTCGCTGCTTGTGTAACAGACATGAACGGTAACTTCTCTATGGTCATCAAGAATCCTAAAGATAAATTGGTCATTAGCTATATCGGATATAAGACTCATTCAGAAGTCCTCGGTACAACTAAGACAAGATATAATGTAAAACTTAGCGACAACAATCAGTTGGAGACAATCGTTGTCAAGGCAAAACCAAAAACAAACCGAAACGGAATGTCTATTCCTCTCAAGGAAATGTCTATCGCTCAACAGACCATGAATATGGATGATGTTGAAGGTTTGTCTTTCTCTTCTGCCGACGAAGCTCTCCAAGGTAAGATTGCCGGTCTCGATATCATTTCTAACTCAGGTAACCTCGGTTCTGGTACTTCTATGCGTATGCGTGGTGTAAGTACTATCAACGGTTCTGCAGAGCCTCTTATCGTTGTTGATGGTAATATTTTCGACCTTCCTGATGACGCTACAGACATCAATTTCGAAGATCTCGACAATGAAGAGCAGTTCGCAACTCTGCTTTCTGTAAACACAGAGGACATCAAGGACATCGTGGTTCTCAAGGATGCTGCTGCTACAGCTATCTGGGGTTCAAGAGGTGCTAACGGTGTACTCGAGATTACTACACGAAGAGGTTCTACTGGTACAACAAAAGTTAACTTCTCTTATAAATTCACAGGTAGCTGGATGCCTTCAGGTCTAAACATGCTTGACGGAGACGGTTATACTATGATGCTTAAAGAAGCTTATTTCAACCCAAAGCAGAACACTGCAACTTCAGATATGGTTGAGCTTAACTACGACCAGTCATACCCAATTCAGTACTACAACTTCAACCAAAACACAGACTGGGTTGATGCTGTCAGCCAGTTTGGTGAGAAGAACGACTACTACCTGACTATCAATGGTGGTGGTGACAAGGCTAAATTCCGTATTTCTGGTGGTTACACTCATCAGACAGGTACAATCATCAAGCAGTCTCTCGACCAGTTCTCTACTCGATTGGTACTCGACTATGACGTGTCTGACCGTATTCGCTTCTCTACAAACTTCGGTTTGACATACACAGATAATGATCGTAACTGGGATGGTGAAAAGACAACAACTATTCTTGGTAAGGCTTATCAAGCTATGCCTAATATGAGTATCTATGAATACGATCAGTATGGTAATCTTACTGGTGACTACTACAAGATGTTGCCAACAAATCCTACTAACTATGCAGGAGGAAATAACTACTACAGTTCATATTATCTATCAGATATGGTAGGCATCGGCAACCCTGTTGCTATAGCTAACTTGGCATACAATAGTCAGTCAACATACCGTATTACACCTCAGTTCAATCTCCAGTATAAGCTTCTTGCCAAAGGTGACGAAGAAGGTCATCAGCTCAATCTGAATGCTGAGGTATACATGGACATCTTCAACAAATCTGAGGACAGCTACTACCCTAACTCTCTTACAACAGCAGACTGGGCTTCATCTGTTAATAAAACAACAAATGACGAATATACTTCTCTTGCATTCACAAATCGCGAGAAAATTATCTTCGTGCCTAAGTTTAACTCCGAAAACATTACAATGAGTGTTTTGGGACAGTTTGAGTTAACAACAGGTAATAGTTCATCTCAAAACATTAAACACAGCGGAGTACCTACAGGTATCAACTCATCTATAGCTAATGCTTACCTTACAGGTTCTACATCTGGTACAAGCCAGTGGAAAAGCATGTCATACCTCGGTAGTGCACATATCGCATTCTATGACGGACGATACTCTTTCGATGCAACTTTACGTCGCGACGGTAGTACAAAGTTCGGTAAGGGCCGCAAATGGGGTTCTTTCCCTGGTCTCTCTGCACGTTGGAACATCAACCAGGAGCCTCTGTTCGAATCACTTCATATTGACCACATAGTATCTCTGCTCTCTTTCAGACCATCATGGGGTAAGGTTGGACGTCAACCAACGAAAGAATACCTGATGTATAACAAATATAGTTCTGCTGGTGTCTACGGTCATGGAAACTATACATATTCTGCCATTAAGCCAGATAACCTTAGACTTACTGACATCAGATGGGAAACTACTAAGTCTTGGAACTTGGGTGCTAACTTGAACTTGTTCAATGACCTCATCCAAATGGACTTCAACTACTATAATAAGAATACTGAAGACCTTCTTATGGAAGGCGTTGGTGTACCAGGTTCATCAGGATACAACAGTCTTGCATGGAAAAATACTGGTAGCCTCCGTAACCGCGGTTGGGAACTTTATATCAACACAGGTAAATTCCTCAAGAAAGGAAAGTTCTCTATGTCTGCTTCTTTCAACATTGCACAGAACGTGAATACTATCACTGAAATGGACGCAAGTGTTCTCTCAAGCATGAACGGAGACTTCAGTTATAATAATGGTGAATACCTAAAGAGAATCCAAGTTGGTAATGCCGTTGGTTCAATCTACGGATTCAAATTCTTAGGTGTATATGCTTACGACTACGAACATAGCGGTTACACCGAGACATCATACGAGACATACGGAGAAAACACAGCTTATGCTGCTTCTCTACGAGGCGACAATGCCACAGTACCTGTAGCACGCGATGCTAACGGCAATGTCCTCTACGACTCAAAGGGCAATCCTCTTCACATGTACTTCAACTACGGAGGTAAAAACTATGAGTTCAAAGGCGGTGACGCTATCTATGAAGATATTAACCACGATGGACAGATCAATGAGCTTGATATCGTGTACCTCGGTAACTCAAACCCAAAGTTTAACGGAGGTTTCGGTTTCAACTTCAACTACGGTCAGTGGTCTCTTAAGCTTTCTTTCAACTATCGACTCGGCAACAAGATTGCTAACATCGCACGACTCAACAATGAGTCTATGAGAAACAATAATAACCAATCACAGGCTGTTGCATGGAGATGGCGTAAGAATGGCGACGAGACAGAGATACCACGTGCCATGAATTCTGCTATTGGAGCTTCATACAACTCACTTGCAAGCGACAGATTTGTAGAGAAAGGTGACTTCCTCCGTCTGCAGTACATGCAGATTAGCTATTCTGTTCCACAGCACACAATTCAGAAATGGGGAGTTTTCAAATCTCTTCGCTTCAACGCATCAGCTAACAACCTCTTCTGCCTCACAAAATATACAGGTGTAGACCCAGAGGTAAGCTACGGATCATGGGGTGTATGTTATGACAACTCTAAGACTCCACGTTCAAAGTCATTTACAGTAAGTGTAAACTTAGGATTCTAAAAAAGGATTAAAATGAAAAATTTTATAAAAAATATAACACTTCTTGGATGTGTGGCTACAGGTCTGGGACTCACTGCATGTGAGGACTTCCTGACTATCACTCCTACATCATCCATCGTAGAAGAAGACTACTGGAAAGACAAAAACGACTTGGAAAATGCCGTTTATGGATGCTACAGACGTCTTGCTACCCAAGATATCATACAGAACTATATCTACTGGGGCGAAATGCGAGCTGACAACTTCGACCGTTCATCAGCTTATTCTGCAACAGGTCAGGTCCCAAATATCATGAATGCCAATCTTTTGCCAACTTATAACATCTTTGATTGGACAAACATGTACAATGCAATAAACTATTGCAACAAAGTACTTTCACATGGACCTGCTATCGTAAACCTTGACGAAAGTTTTACTCAAGGAGACTGGAAGCCTATACGTGCAGAAATGATCGCACTGAGAGCTCTTAACCACTTCTATCTCGTACGCTCTTTCGGTGAGATTCCTTATGTCACAAAGGATTACAATAATGACTCAGAGGAACTACGTCAGACACAGCTACCACAGCTAGCTGTACTCGATAGTATCATCAATGACCTTGAGTCTGTAAAGGACGAGGCCATGGTTGAATTTGCAAATACAGTACAGAATAAAGGACGAATAACTCAAAAGGCTATTTATGCTCTTCTTGCTGATGTCTATCTTTGGAGAGCAAGTTATAAGGCTGGTAACTGCCATCCTTTTACTTCTAGAAATATTCCTTCATACAACGTCCTATACACTGATGGCAAAGTTGTTCTGCCAGAAGATAATGCTACTTATGGTACAACTGCAGAAGAAGACTATAAGCAATGTATATCATACTGCGACAAGATTATTGAGACTGCAACTAAGGAAAAAATTAAAAAACTCCTTAAGTCAGGTGAGATTATCAGTGAATCTGAAGCAGATGTTAAATTAGAGGATTTACTTATCCAAAACGAAAGTAGCATTTTATACGTTGTTAACGGAACTGTATCTTCAGAGGGTGCTTACACTGCTATATTCGGTGAAGGAAATTCTGACGAATCAATATTTGAACTTCAATTTGATGGTATAACATATTTCAATAGTGCCATATCTAATCTCTATTGGAACACTACTAATAATAAAGATGGACTGATGGAAGGTGCTACAGCCTTAATGGAAAGTGTGGAAACAAACCCAAACGTAGAAATTCCTTCATCAATGTTCACAAAAACGGACTATAGACGTTGGGAGTCTTTCATATATACAGAAAGTGGACAGACAAAGTTCAGCATCGGTAAGTATGTAAATAGGCTCTATACACAAAGCGTAGGATCAAATTCTTTAATGACAGATAATACTGCTACGAACTATAGCTTCTCAAGAGTACAAGAATCACAAAAAGCAAATTGGATTGTCTATAGATTGTCAGAGATATTCCTCATGAAGGCAGAAGCTATGACTCAGATTTATGCAGATGAGGAAAATCTACAGCAAGCATTCAATTATGTTCGTGAAGTATTCAAACGTTCAAATCCATACGCTTATTCTAAGACAAATAGCACATCGGCAGCAACAGACTCTCTCTCTTTCAAAAACTTTAGCAACTCAGCAAGCTTAGAAAAGCTTATAATGGCTGAAAGACAAAGAGAATTTGTAGGAGAAGGAAAGAGATGGTTTGACCTAGTACGATATGCACAACGTAGAGGAAATACAGAAGACATGCTTGAGCTTCTCACACGTAAATATACTTCTAACAGCAAGTCTATCAAGGCTAAGCTCGCAGATATACAGTCTCTTTTCAACCCTGTATATGAAGAAGAATTAAAGAGAAATACTTGGCTCTATCAAAATGGTATATGGGCAACAGACAAATCTTCTGGTAGAACTGATAATCTATAATAATTAGAACATCATGAATAGTATTATAAAGAATATAAAGAGTAAAAAAGGAATGGGAAGTGCATTACTAACACTTCTTGCTCTCAACTCTACCCTCTTCACCATTTCTTCCTGTAAGGAGAAAATAAATGAGAGCGATCTCTATACTTTTACAGGAGAAATGATGGTAGACCACTTCGAGGCTGACACTGCCACTTACGGAGATTTCGTAAAAATTCTGAAACTCGTAAAGCCAAGTCAAAAGGACAATGCCTCAACAATGTATAACCTCTTGAAGGCACGTGGTAACTACACTTGTTTCGCGCCAACAAATGAGGCTATCATCAAGCACATGGACTCTCTCCTTGTCATAAAGGAAATCGATGATAATACATATAGTCGAATCAAGGAGGGTGACTTCACAACAGTGCCAGACTCTGTCCTTAATCCTATCGTGTACAATTGTATCATTGAAAATGGTAACAATACAGCTTTCTCTACTGTTGACTTCGAGGAAGGTGCTCTAGGTACAACAAATATGAACGACAGATACATAAGCATTTCTTATGGAAATAAGGTCGCTGACATTTCAGAAAGCGGTGATACAGCTTTGGCTACTGTCATTTATGTGAACACCAACTCAGTAATCACAGAGGCAGATATCGAAGTAGAAAATGGTTATATACACCAGATAAACAGAGTGCTTTCACCATCAAACGCTTCTATCTCTGACCTCATTATGACTACAGAGAATACTAAATTCTTTGGACATATCCTTGAACTTACAGGATGGGATTCTAAGATGACAGAATACAAAGATGAAGTTTGGGAAGAAAAGTGGGACGCTATCCGTGGAACAACTTATGCTGGTATAAGCGGAGGTTGGAATGGTGTATATCCAGAACACAGATACATAGGATTCACTGCTTTCGTAGAAACAGATTCTGTTTTCGCAGCTAATGGCATCGTAGGAAACAATGAAGGAGAAAAAGTTGCTAAACTGAAAGAATATGTGCGTCAGCATGGATATTATGATGACGATACAAATCAGGGCAACACAACAAGCTGGGATGATGACTATGAAAATGATTATAACTGGTTGAATCAGTTCGTTGCATATCACTTGTTACCAGAACGACTCACATATAATCACCTCGTCATGTTCGCAAATGAATATGGTTGTGACGCTGCAACTCTAAAAACAAGAGATGCTGCAAAGTTCTATGTAAATACATGGGAATATTGGGAGACAATGGGTGTACAAAGACGTCAAATGAAAATCACAGGTATACGTACTGGAAAGATGATCAACAGACATTCTGTTTACAACACAACAACTTTCCGTGAAAACCTGACTGCAATGAACGAGGATGACTATGGTATCACTATCAGCCCAACTAACGGAACATACGACAACAACGCTCTCAACGGCTACTATTATCCTATCGATAAGATTCTTATTTGGGAAGAAAGAGTTCCTCATACTGTACTCAACGAGAGAATGAGAATTGATGTTTGTGCCATGTTCCCAGAGATGATGACAAATAACATACGTCAGTATGGCCACGAGGATCGTACTAATTCTTATTATATCACACCAGACTATTTCGATAACATCTACGACATGGCAGATGGTACAGACTTCGAATATCTTCCTAACACAGGTTATTCCGGTGCTATCGGTTCTTGGATGGACTATCAAATTGATGAGTTCAATATTCGTGGTAACTTTGACTTCACAATGAAGCTTCCTCCTGTTCCTTACACTGGTACTTACGAACTTCGCTACGGTATCAATGCAAATAATAATCGTGGTATGGCACAGGTTTATATTGGTAAGAACCCAAATAACCTCCCTGCTATCGGTATTCCTCTTGATCTTCGCTCAAGTTCAGGTACAAATCCAAACGCTACAGGATGGGTTGAAGACGGAACAGACGAAGCAACAAATGCAGAAAATGACAAGGCTATGAGAAACCTTGGTTTCATGAAGGGACCTAAATACATCCAATTAGGCAGTAGCAAAACTTGTCGTGACGGTCAGAATGCACTCCGCAAGATTATATTCACAGGACAGCTCGAAGCAGGAGAAACATATTATATACGTTTCAAGTCAGTGCTTTCCGGAACAAGT
>JAILIJ010000259.1 GCA_024695315.1 Bacteroidaceae bacterium | reverse complement strand
TGCAATTACTTTCTAAGTTATAGAGCATATACGACAATAAAGAGACTCTCGTTAGAGGGTCTCTTTGTGTTTTTGTACATTATTAGTTTTACTAGGGTTTAAGTTTTTTTGTTAGAGGTTTTAATTTTCTTGTCGTGTTTTTATTTTGTGTTAAAACATATTCATATTATGATATAAAAAACGGGAAAATTTATTACTAACTAAAAAAATAATATTACATTTGCATGCGACTTGCAAAATCAACTAACTCGCATATTTTTTCTAAACACCCAAAAGAAAAACAACATCAATGAAGAAAAAACTCTTTCTTATTATTCTTACTTTCTTGCTGGTTGGCAAGGTAAGTGCTCAGAAATGGTCTGATGTAACAAAGTATTACATTCAGAATGCAAAATTTGAAAATGGCTCTACTGAAGGTTGGGATATTTCTTATAATGATCCGACAAAGACAATAGACGGTGCCGTTGAATACAAACAAAAGTATTTCCAATTGTCTCAGTCTATGGGAAATCTACCTCCTGGAAAATATAGAATAATTGTCCATGGTTTTAACAGATTTGGAACGGCATCCGAAGATTATACAAGATATATAAATGGTGGAGATTTAGCATACGGTCAGCGGTTAGAGTTATATGCTGGTGGCAGATATCATAACCTTGAATTTCCTTGTGTATCTGCTGGTGCCCAGGAACAACCATTGGGTAATATCAATGTGAAGTTGGCAAATGGAAAATATGTACCATCAAGTCTTGAAACAGCTAAGGAATGGTTTGATGCTGGATACTACAAAAATGTTCTTGAGTTCAGTACCGAATACACTTCTCCTTCAAGTATAAATGTGTATAAATGGGGATGGTTACAAAATGACTGGGCTGTACTGGGATCCGTTAGTATTGAAATCGAAGGAGAAATTGTGCCTGTCGAATCTCTTAGTATATCTGAAAATGTCATTGAACTTGTCCTTACTGAGGAGAAGAATATAAATAATTTATGTGCCGTTTATCCAGATAAATCCACTATAAAAAAACTTATTTGGACAAGCGAAAATGAAGATATTGTGACTGTAGATAATGAAAACGGTGTGCTTGTAGCTAAGAATTTAGGAGAAACGACCGTTATGGTTCGCTCTATGTATAACGAAGAACTTACAAAGAGCGTCAAGGTCATTGTGAAGCAGGCCGATGCACCTACTGCGGAAACTATCCACATCACAGAATTGATGCCTGTAAATAATGGCTATAAGATAGACCCTTCTGGAAATTATGGTTCATGGATGGAGATATATAATTCTTCGGATGTAAAAGTCGGATTTGACAATTTTTATGTTACTGATGATTTGAATGACTTGAAAAAATCCCCAGTTAAATACCCAATAAACTTTATAGCACCAAAGTCGTTCGCAGTAATATGGTTTGACCACCATGATGATATATTTTCTCCAGCCCAGATGAATTTTAAATTGAATTACGCTGGAGGTACTATATATATAACTGATGGAAAAAAAGTAATTACAAGTGTTGAGTACCCAGAATCAAAGAATGGATTCTCCTACGCTCAGAAGTCCTTATCTAGCGATGAATGGGGGTGGACAGAATTACCAACGCCAGGCGCTGCAAACGCCACTTCAACATTCGCAGAATACCAGTTGGATAGTCCAAAGGTAGAGGAAGATGGAGGATTTTATACCGGAGAAAAGCAGATCCATGTATCAATACCTGAAGGAGCATATTTGGCTTATACTACCGATGGTACAATGCCAAAAAAGACAAGTAGTCCTATAAAAGGTAAGACGGATATTACCTTTACCATAAAAGACGCAACTAAGGTCTACCGTTTCCGCGCTTTCCGTGACGGTTACCTTCCAAGTGAGGTAGTCACTCGTACTTATATTTATAAAGATAAAAATTATGTATTCCCAACAATAGCAGTAACGTCAGATCCTGAAAATTTAACAGGCAACGAGTATGGCATTTTTGTTGAAGGCTGGGGAAATGGTCGTCCAGGAAATGGTAAGTCATACAATTGTAACTGGAATGCAGATTGGGACCGACCTGTGACATTTGAGTATATTACAGAAAATAATGAATATGCGCTGAATCAGGAAGTAAACATTTCTACTTGTGGAGGTTGGAGCCGTTCGTGGGAACCACATTCATTTAAGTTGAAGGCAGCAAAATACTATAATGGACTTGGCAGCATGGACTATCAATTTTTCAACGATAAGCCATACCTGAAGCATAAGGTTTTGCAGATTAGAAATGGCGGTAATGATACCGAAAATCGAATCTTGGACGCAGCAGTTCAGGAGGTGGTACGCCAGTCAGGAATAAATGTAAATACCCAAGCTTGGCAACCTGTTCATGTGTTTATGAATGGCAAATACCAAACAGTTCTCAATATGCGTGAGCCGAATAACAAGCACTTTGCGTATTCTAATTACGGATTTGATACTGATAGTGTGGACCAGTTCGAGATGTCTCCAGATTCTGGCTATGTGCAGAAAGAAGGCACTGAGGATAAGTACTTAGAGCTATACGAATTATCTGCCAATGCCGCCGATCCTGATACATATTCAAAGATTTGTGAGTTGTTGGATATTGACGAGTACATCAATTATATGGCTGTTGAGTTCTATATTAAGAATAAAGACTGGCCACAAAACAATGTTAAGGGATTCCGCAATCGAAATAATGGAAAATTCCATTTCGTACTGTTCGACTTAGATCAGCAGAATCAAGTGTCCGGAAATCCTTTCTCTGTCTTTGCAGCAAAAAAGAATTACACATTTGACTATCTATACGGCACAGATGTCACCCCATGGGCTACTGGCGACAAGGTGACGGAAGAAATCAAGTTCGTAACAATCTTCCTGGGCTTGTTGGAAAACGAGACATTCAGAAAACAGTTTATCGACACGTACTGCATTATTGGTGGCTCTGTTTTCTATAATGAAAATGTCAAGACCATAGTTTCTGAGATGAGAAATTACTTGAACAAGGGAATGTCACTTACCGGAGAGTCTTGTTCGGTAAGTGCCAATCAGGTAATCAGCCGATTCAATACGACCTATTACAACGAGATGATTTCATACTTGAAAGGATATACACCTATGGGACTAAAATCTGTCAAGTCTGCTTCTGTTAATTTGAAGAGCAATATTGAAGAGGGAGAGCTTTTTGTTAATGGTATAAAGGTTCCAACAGGTAGTTTGACCGGAACAATTTATTTGCCAGCAACAGTTCGCGCTGTAGCACCTATAGGTTACAAGTTCCTTGGTTGGTCAAGGTTGAAGAATGGAGATATTGTTGACAAAGACATAGAGTTGGAACTTACTACTGGAACAAACCGTTATTACGCTCGCTGGGAGAAGCTGACCGACGAAGAAATAGCAGAAAATGGCATCACAACATCGCCTGTCGTTATCAATGAGGTTAGCGCCGCTAATGACATTTATGTGAGCGACTATTTCAAGAAGTCCGACTGGATAGAGCTTTATAATCAAACGAGTGAAGATATTGATATTCGAGGAATGTACCTATCTGATAACATCGCCAAACCGATGAAATATCAGATTCCTGTGGATGATGTAACAATCAATACCGTCCTGCCCGCTCATGGCTATAAATTGATTTGGTGCGATAAGAAAGCAAACAAGACTGCTGCCATTCATGCCGACTTTAAGCTTGATGCCGACGGAGGTGCTGTTATGCTGTCTAAGTATGAAGATTCGGACATCCTTTATTCTGACACCCTAAATTATGAGGTTCATTCTGGAATACAAAGCTATGGCCGCTATCCTGACGGACTGCCAAATGGATATCTTATGAATAAGCCAACCCCAGGAAGTACCAATATCGGTTCTACAGATGCCTATGCCTCAATTCGTAGCATAGAATATGTCACAAATATATCAGATATCAGCGTGACAAACGATGAGAGTGGAATACAGATTGCGTACGTTGGAAATAACCAGGTAAACGTAAAGAGTCAAAACTCTATGTTGAAGAACATTAGCGTCTACTCGGCATCTGGTTTTGTCGTTCTGAACAAGTCGGTAAATAGTTCATTTGAGACAATTTCGCTCTCCGACCTCCCTGTCGGTATTTATGTTGTTAAGGTTACCGATTCTCAAGGAAAGACAGCCACTCACAAGTTGATGCTTAAATAATTCCACAAAACAACTTTAGTCCCTGTCATACTTCATGTATTGACGGGGACTATTTTTGAAAATATTACGTCGGCACACTGAGCCATTTAGTGCTTCGTACAAAAATCAAGGTTGGACTCGTCCGCAAGCTCCACCCTCATGTCATGGATGATATTTTTTCAGTCGATTATGCAAAACTATAACAAATAGAAAATATGTACCAATATAAATATCCACATGCAGCATTGACCACAGACGCTGTGGTTTTTGCCTTTAAGAATAATAAGTTACATGTCCTTCTTATCGAAAGGGGCAATGAGCCATGTAAGGGGAAATGGGCGTTTCCAGGAGGCTTTCTCGAAATGGATGAAACGCTCGAAGAGGGGTGTAAGCGTGAACTCCTGGAGGAAACGGGAGTTGACGACATCCATGTGGAGGAACTGAAATCCTTTTCCACAGTAGACCGAGATCCACGTGAACGTGTGGTGACCGTGGCTTTTCTTGCGTTTATTAGGCATCAAGATGTCCATGTTGTAGCAGGCGATGATGCGGCCAAGGCCAAATGGTTTGCGGTGGACGAATTACCAAAATTAGCATTCGACCACGAGGAAATCCTTAGGGAAGCATTCTCAGCCATGCGTCGTCGAATCTTATTCGAGCCATTAGCGTTCTATCTGCTTGATAAGACATTTACCCTTTCCGAATTGCAAACGGTATATGAGGCAATAACAGGGAACCAGTATGACTCAAAGCGTTTTTATTCGTCTATCATAGATAATGACTATGTGACGCCTGTTGACGGATCTACGGATGGTCAGCAGCGCTATAAGTTAAATGAGTCCGCATATATAGACAAGGATCGTTGCGTTTATCCCCTGTAGAGTAATGAAAGTTTTTTATTCTAAATACATACCCCTAAAGGGTTTTATGGCAATAACGCTATTTGAGTGGGTATTTGCCCGAAGGGAGTATAAGCCCCTTGATGAAAAGCTCCTGCGTCACGAGCGGATTCATATTGCCCAAAATCGTGAAATGGCATATCTCGGTTTTTATTTGTGGTATTTATTGGAATTTCTCATTCGTCTGATTCTGTATAGGGGGAATGGGCGCAAGGCATATAAAAATGTATCCCTTGAGCGTGAGGCGTATCGTCATGATGATGACCCTTCGTATATTGATAATCGGTCTCATTATCGTTGGTTCAAGTATATTCGCGGGGTGGGGAGTGAAGAGTGATGAGTGAAGAGTGAAAAGTGATGAGTGAAGAGTGAAGAGTGATGAGTGAAGAATGGCCATCCGGAGCTGGGGAAGCTCCAGGCCGAGGGTGAGAGAACGAAAATTTATATAATTAAATGAAATTTTTTTACTGTTTTTCTGCGAGTCAAATCTTAATTCTTAATTTTTAACTCTTAACTCAATAGGATTCTTAATCTTCTAAATTTTCGTTTTCTAGAAATATGCGTAAATTTGTTGTAAAATAGCACATTTATGACTAATTTTGCAAAAAAATAATGTATGACTGTACTTCACATCAAGAATATGGTTTGCCCACGTTGCATCATGGCTGTTCGTAATGTACTTGCAGTACAAGGACTTCATGAACACGAGATATTTTTGGGAACAGCTGTGGTTTCTGATGATATAAATAGTGAACAGAGATTGACGATAAAAAAAGAATTGAAAAAAATTGGCTTTGAACTTCTTGATGATCCGCAAAGTGCTTTGGTAGAAGATATTCGAAATTATGTCATAGAATGGGTGCGAATAAAAGGTGAACATCCACGTCTCTCATCTTTTCTGCAAGATAACATGCAGAAAGATTACAGCTCGTTAAGTAAAATCTTTAGTGAGGTTAGGGGGATGACCATAGAGCGATATAGTATTTTGCAAAGAGTGGAGTTTATTAAGGAGTTATTATGTTATCAGGAGAAAACGGCTTCAGAAATAGCATTTGAAACGGGGTACAGCAGTCTTGCACATTTAAGCAATCAATTTAAGCAGGTAACAGGAATGACGCCGTCCGAATATAGACGCAATGTGGAAATTAAAGCGGACAATAATCGACGTTTCTTAGATGAGATATGATGTGTCTTTTATGATTTCCTTTTATATATAGATTGTTTTCATTTGATATTTTGATAATAGAAAACTGAATGGAAATCAACTCTCACAATACTCATATTTTTATTAGATACTTAATATTGGGTATTTTGAACGTAAAAACAAATTTTGCAACATATTTGCAAATAAAAGGGTGTATCTTTGCAGAAGAAAAAAAGAATTACGTACAATTCAGGTATTTTATAAGGTAAATATGACTTTAAGAGACTTAAAGATTGGACAAACAGGACTCATTTTGAGAGTTAATGGAGAAGGGGCACTTCGCCAGCACTTCCTCGATTTAGGAGTTATACCTCTTTCTGAAATCACACTTGTTAAGTATGCCCCTATGGGCGACCCTTTACAGGTGAGGATACATGGCTATGAACTGACCCTTCGTCTTGCCGATGCTGCTAATATTGAAGTATGCCTTGAAAAACCTGAAAAGAAAGCTACTGTCGCTGCTGCTCCAGAGACTGAACATCCTGGACTCGGTGAGGGGGGCTATCGTTTTCATGATTCCTCAAAAGAGAACCCATTGCCTAAGGACACTAAGTTGACATTTGCCCTGGTAGGAAATCAGAATTGCGGAAAGACAACACTCTTCAATCAACTGACAAACTCCAATCAGCATGTCGGCAATTTCCCTGGTGTTACCGTAGAGCGCAAGTCTGGCGTTATCAAGAACTATCCTGAGACTGAGGTCACCGACCTGCCAGGCATTTATTCTTTGTCACCATTCTCATCCGAAGAGATTGTCTCCAGACAATTCGTGCTCGACGAACATCCAAAAGGAATAATCAATATCGTCGATGCCACAAACATAGAGCGTAACCTCTATCTATCCATGCAGCTCTTGGAACTGGGCATCCCAATGGTCCTTGCCCTCAATATGATGGACGAGTTAAAGGGAAATGGCGGCACAATACGTATGAACGAGATGGAGTCCATGCTGGGCATTCCAGTGGTGGCTATCTCTGCCCTCAAGAACGAAGGAGTAAACGAATTGGTGGAACATGTCGTCCATGTAGCCCGCTATCAGGAGAGCCCACAGCGTCAGGACTTCTGTAGCCCAGAGCAGAACGGAGGAGCTGTCCATCGTTGCCTACACTCCATTATGCACTTGATAGAGGACCATGCAGAACGTGCACATATCCCTGTACGATTTGCAGCCACTAAACTCGTTGAAGGCGACCAGTTGATTCAGGATGCGCTAAAGCTGGAGATCAACGAAAAGCAGATTGTTGAGAAGATAATACGACAGATGGAGGAAGAGCGAGGACTCGACCGTGCTGCCGCCATAGCAGACATGCGATTCAGCTTCATCCAGCATCTTTGCGAACAAACGGTCGTAAAACCAAAGAGAAGTAAGGAGCAGCTCCGCTCTATTGCGATAGACAAGGTGTTGACGGGAAAGTGGACGGCATTGCCAGCATTTATTCTAATCATGGCCTTCGTCTTCTGGTTCACCTTTGCCGACTCAGGCCTTGGCGTCTTCCTTCAGGATCTCTTGCAGGAAGGCATAGACTACGTAACGGAGTTGGCCGACCAGGCATTAACGTCATTAAACGTCAATGATGTAGTCCATTCACTCGTCATTGATGGTATCTTCGGGGGAGTCGGTTCCGTACTATCCTTCGTACCACTCATCATAGTACTCTTTTTCTTCCTCTCACTCCTTGAGGACTCGGGCTATATGGCACGTATAGCCTTCGTGACGGATAAGCTACTTCGTAAGATAGGCCTATCTGGTCGAAGCATCGTACCTATGTTGATAGGTTTTGGCTGTTCCGTACCAAGCGTCATGTCCACGCGCACACTACCATCCGAACGTGACCGTAAACTAACGATTTTGCTCATCCCATTCATGTCCTGTACGGCCAAGGTTCCGATATATGGATTCTTCTGTGCAGCCTTATTCCCACACCATGCAGGTGTGATAATGCTGTCCCTATACCTCATAGGAATAGTAGTAGGTGTGTTGATAGCCTACCTATCCAAGCTCACCACCTTCAAGGGCGAGGCCACCCCTTTTGTTATGGAGTTGCCATGCTACCGAATGCCTGCCGCAAAGAATGTATGTATGTTACTTTGGGAAAAGGCGCGTGACTTCATCATGCGAGCCTTCACAGTCATATTCCTTGCAACCATACTGATATGGTTCCTGCAAACCTTCGACTTTACCCTCAATGTGGTGAGTGAGCAAAAGGATTCTATCCTTGCCCTAATATCAAGTACACTCGTACCACTGTTCCAACCACTTGGTCTTGGCGACTGGAGGATAATCACCGCCTTTGCATCGGGATTCATGGCAAAGGAAAGCGTCGTGTCAACGCTCGAGGTGCTCTATTCAGGTACAGCCATCGACGAGATATTCGATTTCGTCAGTGGGTACACAATACTCATATTCTGTCTCCTCTATACCCCTTGTGTTGCCGCCGTGGCGTCAATACGTAGAGAATTAGGTACGCGATGGGCATTTATTATTGTCATATTCCAATGCCTCGTGGCATGGATATGTTCTTTCCTTGTACATGGACTCCTATCCATGTTCATGAATTAAACCAAACAGAATTATGAATATAGCTTCAATAATCATATTGGTAGTCATTGGCGTCCTTATATGCGTAGCGATAAGGGTACTGATGCGTAGCGACGGACACACCTGTGGCAGTTGCAATGGCTGTAGCGGATGTTCGTGTTATGATAAGTCAGCGACGAAGTCGCCCCATTGTTGTTCGGCAGAGAAACGTAATAATTAGCGATAAGACAGAAATCTATACATTTTAGGTTTCTGTCTTATTCTGTTACATCACGATTTTTTTATGTTCACCAACCCACTTTTTGCTGTATGTTAACACCACGTATGTCATGCAAAATGTCAAGATGTGTGTTATCAAAATACGACAAGCCCCCCATTCTCGTGATGGGGAATTAAATGTGTAATACATGCTTGTCTTATCTTGTCTTCTTTCTTATAACCTATCGTCGCATTTATGCCTTGTTTGCTATTATCATGAAGAAGGATATTACTCAAATCATCCTCATGCTTGCTCATCAACAACCATCTTGTAAGCCTCTGTCATACTCTCTCGTTTAGAGATAAAACGGTCGTTCTCAACGTAAGCCATGGCCTGCACAAGGCTAACGATAGAATGTTCATCGTAGAAGTTCAGCGTTTCAAATCTGTCAATGCCCGTCACGTCGCTAACGATGCGAATATACGTGTTCGTATCATTCTCCGAAGGAGGGGCCCACCGATTGATAATCTGTTCTATTGTTGTGAGTCCATGTTTTAGCATGTACGTTCTTATGACTATGAAGGCCGCCCTAAAGCCATAAGTGAGGTTTTTGAACGTGACAAACGCTTTGTCCGTTTGTTTTTCTGTCATTCCAATCCACTTAATTCGTGAGTGTCTAATGTTAAGAGGATTACAGTTTCTTAGTCCGCGAGGTTGTTGCATAGTGCATTAAATTTAAGGTTTCGTAACTGTTTTTACATGTTCACTCCTTCCTCTTCCTACCTTTCGAGCGTGCTATAATTTCCACATACGAAGCGAGTCCAAAAACTGAACCTGCATATATCAGAATCTGTGCGAAGATATACAGCACGCTCTCATGGATGACTCCTGGAGGTGGTAGAAAGAGTGAGACAAAAGCCAGTGCCACTCCTGCTCCCAGCATTATGACCGCAGTCCACTCTTTCACCTGCATAGTCTTAGGTTGGGATATTGAACCCCAGAGCACTAAGCAGTGCAGTGAGAGTTGTTAACACGATGTTTATTATCACCGAAATTTTATTTTTCTTTTCTGTATCCATTTTCTTTGAATTTTGAATTAATTCACTCTTCATTCTTCACTCTTCACTTTTCACTTTTCACTCTTCACTCTTCACTCTTCACTCTTCACTAAAATACATTCTTCACTCTTTTCGACCAAGGAAATTCGGGATTTAACGGAAACGGAAAAATAGTTAAAAATAATTTTCCTCTAATTTTCGTTATTACCCCCCGTTCCGGATGGCAGATTCTTCATTCTTCATTCTTCATTCTTCATTTAAGAAGATTACACATCCTCGTTTCCTTCTCCCGGATTAGGTGTGTCAGGCTTAGTAGGAACGTTAGTACCAGAAGCCTCCCCTGGGAGCGTCACCTTACCATCCTCATCCATGTACATGCTCACCACCTGACGCACGTTAGAGAGACCGTACTGCTTTTTGAGCGACTGAGCGTGACGATATTCGTCAGTGCCGTGAGGGTTAGTATCAGAAGGGTGGTT
>JAILIJ010000258.1 GCA_024695315.1 Bacteroidaceae bacterium | reverse complement strand
CTGCGGCTCTGTTTTCTGCTCTGTTGATGGCTTTTTGCCGAAGATTTCATTGAAAGCGTTGTCAGGATCCATTATTCTGCACCTCCTTTCTGCAATTCATTGATAACAGGTTCAAAGGCAGAATAAGGAAATTCGGAATCTAAAGGAGTTATTCGGAAGGCGAATAGCCTTCACTTCCGTGTTTTCAGCGTCTTCCATGGTTGTAAGAAAAATGAAGAAGGGAAAAAATAAAGAATGGCCTCCCGTTCAGGAGGCCATTCTTATGTTGTGTGATTATATAATTCTTAATTCTTAACTCTTAATTCTTAACTCTCAACTCTCTTATCTTCTTCCTCCCGGACCTCTACGTCCACCAAATCCACCTCCGTAAGGGTTATTATCGGTGCCGTTAGCATTCTTTCCACCGAAGATGTTCAGTTTGTATATTACGTGAACCATTCCGTATGAGAAGATTGAGTTGTAACGCGTATCTGAAATCTCGTATGCGGAGATTGTACGACTAATGTTAGAGCGGTTCTGGAGTATATCGTTCCACTGAAGACTTATCGTTAGGGCATTGCCCTTGAGGAAGCTCTGTGATATCTGAGCGTTCCAAAGGAGCTCGTCAGTGTTCATGCTTGATGAACTATATCCGCGACGGCTGCTCTCGGAGAGGTCAGATGAGATGCTGAGACCGCATGTGAAGTTGAGGTTCGTCTCACATCCGTATGAGAAGTTCCATGTGTCGAGGTTGCTGCTGCTGGTAGTGGCAGAGCTACGTGTGTGGTTGTAGTCCACATTACCGTTTACGCTGAACTCGAACCAGTCTTTGCGGAATCCGAATGAGAGTCGCTGTCCGAGAGAGGACTGCTTTGTTGTGGCCTTTATCTCACCTGTGTATCCCACTCTGTTGTTATATCCGAAGCGTGAGAATGTGTTTACATTGAAGTATTTCTTCTCACCGAGTCCTCTGTTGTATCCGAAACCTGCATTTGCGTTCCAGTTACCATTGATATTGTCAGGCATTGTAGTACGCTTACCAGACTCAGAGTTGATGAGTCGGTCAGATATGCTATTCTGTGTCAGTCCAGCGTTGGCAAAAGTGAAGATGCCCTGCTGAAGTTCCACGTTATAAGTATTGAAGAACAGATTCAGATTGTGGCTGAATGATGGCTTCAAGTTTGGGTTACCCATTCTTACGTTCTGTGGGTTAGAGTCGTCGGTGATGTCGAGCAGATCAGTCATTGAAGGCTGGCTTGTGCGTCCGCGGTAAGTGGCGCGCAGAGTAGTTGTTTTGTCTGGTTGAAAACGGTAGTCGAGGCTTGGTGCGAAGTTGAAGACATTACGTTTCTTCTGGTACTCCTTGCCCATGTATTTATAGTCGAGAGACGTGTTTTGTGGGATAAGGTCGATACCGGCAGACAGGTTGTATGTTTCGCCCACTTTTCTGATGCTCACGCTTGCGGTGTGTGTGTGAGTTTTGTATTCAGAGAACTGTGAAAGTCGGTTTGAGATAGAGTCGGTGTATGCAGTACCAGTGTTAGCTTTAGCCGTAGAGTCTTGTAGGAGTTGGTCGAGAGCTCCAGCCACATCGTAGCGGTGAGTAGCGAGTGCGTCTCGAACAATGTTATACATCTCTCGTGCGTTTGCCCATGTAGTTGCATCGCGTTCGCTCTTGCTATAGCTAAAGTTATATCTGTATGAGAATTGCAGATAAGTCTTTAGAGCTATAGGTTCGGAGTAGGTGAGCTGAGCAGAGTAGTTGTGCGACTTATTAGGAGTAGTGTAGTAGCGGTTGTTGTACGTACTCTTAGTGTAGTCGGTCTCATTTCTATAAGTCACGTCAGAGGCGCTAAGCTGTTTGCTTTTGCTGTCAGAGATGCCTCCTGTTGTGCGTATAGTGATGTTTCGTCCTTCGTTGTTGAGACGTCTGTTAGCCTGCAATTCTCCATTGAGGTTTTTGCTTGTGCTGTATGACTGCTGGTAGTTAGAACCAGCGTTGAGAATATATTCCAGTTCAGGCAGGTTAGTGTCAGCAGCAGCTTTGACGTTAGCCTGTGCCCATTTGATAGGGTCGCTTGCTGCTCCTTCAATCTCGTAAGGGTCTGAGCTGTATGATGAATTGTCGCCATAGCTTATTCCTCTGTTTCGTGAAATGCTTGCACTTGGTCGGAATAAGATATTGGTCATCGTGTCAGGTTTCCATTCGATGCGGAAACTTGTGTTGGCGCTGATGTTGCTTGAGTAGTTTTGTGAAAGACTATTAGTATATGTGTGGTCGATATATTTATTATCGTTACTATCGACTTTCTCGACCATGAGGTGACTTATTCTTTCTTGGTATGTGTCAGCTCCGTCGTATCTGAAACGTGCGTTACCATTGATGCTGAATTTGTCTGTTTCGTTAGATATTTGGAAACCTCCAGACTTAGACGAAGTGAGTCCGTTGCCACCTCGTCCCCAGCCTCCACGGCCTCCACCGCCTCCGAATCCTCTGTCGCCAGTGTTATTAGCATTTCCGAAGATGGCGATTTGCGTCTTGTCGGTGAAGTTCATGACAAAGAGTCGGTTTGAGTATCTGTGTTCGGTACCCAATCCTGCGTCGATATTACCAACCCATCCGTTGTTCATACCTTTTTTTACTTGTATGTCGAGAACAGTTTCCTCTTCACCATCGTCGATACCAGTCATCTGTGCGAGATCTGATTTCTTATCGTAAGTTTTGAGTCGTTCGATGATGTTGGTAGGAATATTTTTGAGTGCAACCTTAGTGTCGTTAAGGAAAAATTCCTTACCGTCGACCATGATTTTCTTAACAGTCTTACCATTGATTTTGATGTTTCCGTCGTCATCTATTTCAGCTCCTGGCAGTTTCTTGACGAGTTCTTCAAGTGCACTACCTTCAGCCACTCTGTATGCGCTGGCGTTGTAGACGAGAGAATCACCGCTTACTTGTACCTGTGAGGCATTAGCGCTGACTACGGTTTCTTTAAGAAGTTTACTATTTTCCACGAGGGTTAAGTAACCAATGTCTACCGTTTTTTCGTCTTTTTTTGTTAGATCAAGAGAAATGGTATGTTCCTGATAACCTATGAAAGTTACTTTGAGTGCATACTTTCCCTTTTTGACATTCGAGATTTTGAATGATCCATCAAGTCCTGTTGAAGCTCCTGTGACATAGGCGCTATCAGGAAGGGATAAAATGCGAACTGTTGCAGATGGAACTGCTTCATTTGTCCCTTTTTCGATAATTGCTCCTTTAATGTTGAATTTTGATTGTGCGATGGCTGCAGAACTCAACATCATCAAAAGCAGAGCTAGTGATGTTTTTTTCATTTTTGGTTATTTACGATAAATAATTTGTATTCTAATTCCTTTTACCTTTTAGAGTTTTAGGTTTTACGATCTTAGCATCAATAATACTTGTTTGACTGCAAAGTTACAAAAATGTTTAATATTTATAATTGAATTTAACGAATATTGATTAATTTTGCGCGAAAATTGAATAGTTTGTTTATGAAAAAATTGATAACGAATTTAATTTTGTTTTTTTCTCTCTCCTTGAGCCTTGAGGCTCAAAGTGTAAAGCTCGATAAATATCCTATGATTCCGGATGAGTTGAGTTATGCTTTTTGCGACTATGTTGCTCCGTTTGCTTCTGGTATTGCAAATGGTAGGCACGGTCAGTATTATGGTCAGATTACCCCTTCGAAGGATATGTATGGTTTTGGTCAGTATCAGATGAATGATGATGTGGTGATTACAGGTCAGTTCCGTATGAATTCTTTTGTTTTTGGCATAAAGATGGGTTCTCATATTGTTCGTGTTGGGTCTTCGGAACATTATATCTCGTATGACTTGACTTCTGGTGAACCGATAAGTATCACGAAGCGTGGTGAGGTGATTCCGGTTTCAGATGAGGCGCGTAAGATTTACCGTTTCCAGTCGTTGTCGTATGCGAGTGGTGATAGGTATGTGGGTGAGACGGTGAATGGTAAGCGTGACGGATATGGTATTTATATGTATAAGACGGGCGAGTTCTATTATGGTTCTTATAAGAATAATGACCGTTATGGGGCTGGCGCGCTTTTCTTAACGGATAATCATATCAGGATTCAGCATTTCTAAAGAATTAAGAATCTTGGAAAATAAGAAATGAAGAATGGCCTCCAGAATTGGGGGCCATTTTTATTGATAATTTTATTTGAAAAAGCTGAAATTCACGCTGCCATAGTCTCTGTGGTCTACGAATCGAGGGTGCTCATGGAAGTCGTAATCCTTTCCGTGCTCAAGAATCATGAGACCGTTAGGCGCCAAAAGAGGTAATGCGGCATCAGGAATATCCTTTAGGTTTTCCAGTGCGTATGGAGGGTCGGCAAAGATGATATCGTATTTTTCTTTGCTGCTCTTGCAGAATTTGAATACGTCGCCTTTGATTGGAAACCATTCGTTAGCCTGTAGTTCCTTTGCTACTTTTTGTAGGAATTGCCAATGTCTAAAGTCCTTTTCAATGCTTACAACCTTTTTGCATCCTCGACTGGCAAATTCCAGTCCTATGCTTCCTGTGCCTCCGAAAAGGTCAAGTGCCGTAGGCTCTTCCTCGAAATCTATGTACACGTTTTCGAGAATATTGAACAGTCCTTCTTTAGCGAAGTCTGTTGTTGGACGTGCCTTAAAGTTTGTTGGGGTAGGGAAGTTCCTACCTTTATATTTACCTCTGATTATTCGCATTGTGGATAGTTATTCTTTAGAAACCGCAGATAAGAAGAGTCTGCAAGTCGTAAGGAATATTATTATTTCCCTCGGTCAGTTCGTTGCGGAAGTCTTCCCTTCTGTCGATAAGGTTTATGTTTCCAAGGAAATTCTGTATTTTGTTCACCAGTTCTTTTCTCTTTTCCAGCGTGTCACCTACGATAGATAGTGCATCTTCCACTTGGTCGAATCCGAGTTGTTTCCATACGTTTAGTATGTAATACTGAGTGTCGGTCACGTTGTTGATGTTGAAGGTGTTGACGAAGAGCATTCTGCCGTTATCGAAGGCGTAGAGTGTCATTTCCTTTTCGTGTAGATAAGCGAACATCTTTTTGTTGGTGCCGAACAAGCTCTTTTCTCCGAAGAACTCGATGAGAGTGCTAGCTGAAGCGTAGAATCGTGCACGTGGGAAGTCGTCATGAATGAGCTGGTAGACATTTTTGTCGAGTCCAAACACGATAGCTATGCCTGATCGGCGCAGTATGTTATAGCTTATGTGTTGAGGAGTGTCCTTTGGAAACGCACATTCATAGTATTTTTCGGCATCTTCGAGTTTGAAATATGCCACAGGTACTGTGGTGAAGTGTGGAGTTGTGATTAGCACATTCACCCTTTGATACTCTTCCTTTAGCATAGGTTCATTTAGGAGAGCCTCCTTGATGTTTGCTGCTAAGGATATTGTTGGCTTGATGTCGTAAACCTTATATTCGAAAGGTGTGTCAGCCAACGGTGTATATGAACAAAAAGAAAGTCCATTCGTGCAGACACGAATGGACAGACTTTTATTATTCGGATTTTTTTCCGTCATGTGTTATAGATTTTTATTCGTCCCAGTTACCAGAAAGCTTGTTATTGCTATCTTTGAGGTCACCAATTCGAAGTCCATACCATTCGCCATCCATGTCATCTTCATTGTCAAGCCAAAGTTCAGCCTTATTTCTGCTGAGTTTCTTGAGGTCAGCCTTCAGATTCTTGATACGCTTCTCTGGAACTCCGTACATATAGTCATCAAGACGAGCACGAACTTCAAGTACGATATCGAAAACGTTAGTACGGATATTAAATACTGACTTCTTACGGATTTCAAATTCGCCATATTTGATTTCGCACTTGTTGTTTGGATCGAATGTTGAAATAGCAGTAAATGTTGTACCGTCAGCTTTGCGTCCTACAGGAATATATTTGAGTGAGTCTGGGTTGTCGATACCAAGAAGTTCAGCTGCAGATTTGAATATAGTATCACGACGAATGATTCCAAGACGAACGGCTTCTTTCTCTGTGAGACCCTCTTCGAGCTGGTCGTCTGTAAGTTCGCCTTCCTTCTCAATACGATCGATAGCCTTGCTATTCTTTACGAAATCGATGAGAGAGTCCATTGTACCTACATAGTCACCATAAGTCTTTTTGCAAAGTTCCTCAGCTTCCTTAATCTGTATAAGACGTGCCTTAACAAGGTTCTCGCGCTCAGCTTTCTGCTCATCGAATGCGATATCCGAATAAATACTCCAGTAACAAGCCCATGCTAAGCCCAAAGTACAGATGGCCAAGATGGAATTAATAATTAATTTGTTCATGTTATGCTATATTTTTAATTTTATTTGCTACATTTGTGCCACAAAAATAATGAATAAAAATGAAATTAAAATCACTATGTAAGATTTTTTTCAAAAAAATATGATAAATGACTATCTGAAAGAGCAAATTCTACAGAATTTTGGCTTTTCGCCAACAATACAACAGGCAGAGGTGGTTAGTTTGTTGGCTAATTTTATTCTTTCGCCGGATTCTGATGGTGTGTTTTTGCTGAAAGGTTTTGCAGGAACAGGAAAAACGTCCCTCATAAGTGCGCTTGTTAAGGTTTTGGAGGAGGTAAAACGTGATTCTACCGTTCTTATTGCACCTACTGGTAGAGCTGCCAAAGTTTTTTCTCTATATTCTGATCATCCTGCATACACAATCCATAAACGTATATATAGGCAAAAGAGTATAGATAAGGACTCTTTATTTGAACTTAACTATAATATGAAGTCAAATCTTCTCTTCATTTGTGATGAAGCGTCGATGATTTCTAATGATGGTTTTGCTGGTGGGTCGATGTATGGAACAGGTCGTCTGCTGGATGACATGATACATTTTATATATGGTGGTAAGGGATGTCGGCTTCTTTTGATGGGCGACACGGCCCAGTTGCCTCCTGTGGGTGATGGTGAAAGTCCAGCTCTACAAGAAGATGTGTTGCGCGGGTATGGACTTGAAGTCATCAGTTATACTATGACACAGGTGGTACGTCAGGCTGATTCTTCGGGCATACTTTGGAACGCTACTCATTTGCGTCAGCTTATTAATGACGAGGACATATTTGATTTGCCTAAGATTAGATTTTCCAAATTTCCAGATGTTTACAATGTTCCTGGCAACGATTTGATAGAGGTTTTGGAGCAATGTTATCATGATGATGGGGAGGACGACACTATCGTCGTTACCAGAAGTAATAAACGCGCAGTTATTTATAATAATGGTATAAGGGCACGAATTTTGTGGCGTGAGGAGGAATTGTCGAGTGGTGACATGTTGATGGTTGCAAAGAACAATTATTTCTGGACAGACAAGTTGAATGCCGAGATGGTGGAGGATGCTAAGGCCTCGGGGCTTGATCCTAAGAATGCTCCACAGGTACCTTTTGACTTTATTGCCAATGGCGACACGGTTCTTGTCAAGAGGGTAAGAAATGAACGTGAGTTCTATGGCTTTAGGTTTGCCGATTGTGAATTGGTATTTCCTGATTATGATAATTTCGAAATGGAAATCACCGTACTCCTTGACACATTGAGCGCGGAGGCTCCAGCACTTACTGCTGAACAGCAGAATCAGCTGTTTAATGGGGTGTATGAGGATTATTTTGATTTAAAGACCAAGCCTGAGAAGCTCAAGGCCATGAAACAAGACCCATTCTATAATGCTCTTCAAATTAAGTATGCTTATGCCATAACATGTCATAAGGCTCAGGGCGGTC
>JAILIJ010000204.1 GCA_024695315.1 Bacteroidaceae bacterium | reverse complement strand
GAATTAGGATATTGTCTGAAGTAGAACGTGTAAAAAATATCTCCTGCTGATACTGTTATTGAGGTATTTCGTTCTATAGATTCTTTGTTGGCATAGAAGTCAATTGCTAACTTGTTGCCTTGTAATTCGGCACGGAAATTTTCGTTGTAGATTAGGTAAGGAAAATTATGTTCATCTGATACGTAATTTACATGTTCGTTGGCTCCTTCGAACCATGCAGAAGAATAGTTTTTGCAAGTAAATGTGAATGATGTACCGTCTGCCGAAACATCATATATGTTTGATGTTGTTTGAACTACTGGATTTTCAGCTTTCCATACCATATCATCCCATTCGCCTATTAGTGCATCCTCTTCACCGCAAGAGAGTAGGGCTAATGCTGTAGCACACGTAATCATAACGCATGTCAAGAATTTCTTTGTTTTCATAATGTTTTTAAATTTAATTTATACATATATCGTAATGTGAGATGTCTTTTATGACTTTCTTCACCTATAAGGACATTTTACAAATTTTTGTTAATTCAGTTTTCAGCTTTTTCATCAGCATGTTCAGATGTTTATCTTTGTCATACTTTTTGCTTCAACGAATATGTGGAACTTGTTTTTCTTTTATTTATTGCGCAAAGTTATTTTTTTTGGGCGGATAATAAAAACTTTTTATCCTAAAAGTTATAATTTTTTATCTTTATCAATCCTGTTTTGCAAAAAAAATCCCAGTCAGCATTATGCCGACTGGGAAAAACGCTATTTTATTATTAGGTAAACCCAGGGTTTTGGTTTTAAGTCTCTGCCAAAAGGTAGAGGATAATCCGTTCTTCCTGGAACGGGGAAATCATTCTTCCATGAGTCTCCGTCAGTAACGCCCCAGAACGTAATTCGAGTAATGTCCTTGGCGTGTTTTTTGTATATTTTGAACAATTTGACCATGAAATCGTTCTGCTCAGCTTGTTTTTCTTCTGTTATTCCTTTTTTATAAGGATTGAGAGCTTCTTGATATTCGAAGTTAGTGCTAATCTCCGCCGTCATCTGATGGTTAGGGAAAGGTAAAACGCTAACATCAAGTTCTGTAGCCATGACTTTTACCCCTTCTTTGATAAAAGCTTCCATGCTCTCCTCATACTCCTTGAGGTTTGAAGTTGTCGAAAGATGTGATTGCATACCTACGGCATCAATTCTTAATCCGTGTGCTTTTAAGTCGCGAATAAGTTTGACCACAGCCTCACGCTTATTTGGATTATCCATACTATAGTCGTTGTAGTATAGTTCGGCGTCTGGATCTGCTTCATGAGCAAATTGGAAAGCCAAACGGATATAATCCTCACCTATAATATTATAGAAATTGCTTTTTCTGAGTGAACCATCGAATTCAATAGCTTCGTTTACCACATCCCATCCTTTGACTCTTCCCTTGAAATGTCCCATGACTGTGTAGATGTGTTTTCTCATTCTTTCTATCATGGTTTGTCTGTCTACAAGGACTCCTTTATCATTATGGAAGAACCAAGCAGGTGCCTGTGAGTGCCATACAAGACAATGGCCAGTTACAACCTGTCCATTATTTTCCGCTAAACTTATAAACTCGTCAGCATCTTTGAAGTTAAACACATTCTCTACAGGTTGTAGCACTTCTGACTTCATGCAGTTTTCTGCCACTACGGTACTGAATTGTGAACGTATAAGTTCTTTTGTTTGTTCACTTCCATGTCTCACTTGCCACATGTTGAGAGCTGTTCCAATGAGGAAGTCATTTTTGAATGCTTCCTTTAAGCTTGCTGTTTGCTGTGCTTTTGCACTGGCAGAACCAGCGAAAAGCATCAGCAATACAGAAACCAATCTAACTAACATGAAATCTTTAACCATTACTCATTTATGAATTAATTTTCCGGTTGCAAAGAAAGCGACAAAATCATTAAAATCTTTTTTCTTTTGTTTCATTTGTTTTTTGTAATATTTCAAAGTGTCCGAAAATCAGACTTTTTACGTTCGATGTTACAAAAATGCAAGGATATGAAACAAAAGGCAAAGAATATTGATGAGTAAAAGTCTATCTTTGTGCAGAAAATAAAAAATTATCGTGAAAAATGAATGAAAACACAAATCAGGAAGCTAAGGGCTTCTACAAACTAAGCTGGATTCAGCGTATAGGTTTTGGTTCTGGTGACTTGGCCCAGAATCTGATCTTTCAAGTTACTTGCATGTATTTGCTATTTTTCTATACTGATATATATGGCCTTGATAAAGTCGATGTGTCCGTAATGTTTCTTGTAGGAAATGTGGCAAATGTATTGTGGGACCCTATTGTTGGTGCTTTGATTGATAAGAGTAATCCGCGTTTGGGTAAATATAGGTCATATCTCGTGTATGTAGGTATTCCGCTTTCGGGTTTTGCCATATTATGTTTTTATGATGGTTTTGCTCCGTCACTTTTGTATGCTTACGTGACATATATAGCCATGACGTTGCTCTATACTTTTATAAATGTACCTTATGGTGCTCTAAATTCTTCTCTTACTCGCGATACGGACGAGATTACAATTTTGACTTCTGTTCGTATGTTTATGGCAAATTGTGGCGGTCTTGCCGTAGGATCTGGTTTGCCTTTGCTCATAACCTTCTTTGCAGATGGTGAGCAAGGAGGTCTGCCAAAGGATTCAAAGGCCTGGTTCATCACTATGTCTATATATGGTGTGGTCGGTCTTTTGCTTCTTTTCTTTTGCTTCTCCCAGTGTAAGGAGCGTGTTGTCATGGATGCTAAGGATAGCGAAGATGTAAAGGTAAGTGACCTCTGGAAGGAGTTTGGACGTAATAAGCCATTACGCGTGATAGCCTTTTTCTTCATTACAGCATTTGCCATGATGTCGATAGGAAATGCTGCAGGAGCATATTTCGTGAATAGTAATCTACGTGGTACTCCAGAACAACTGTCAGTATTCATGGGCTTAGGTTCAATACCAGCTTTCATCTTCATGCCTTTGGTACCAGCCATAAAGAAAGCTGTTGGCAAGAAGAATATGTTTTACATCTTTCTCTCTGTAGCTATCGTCGGCATGGTAATACTGTATATTGTGGCAAAGATGGAAAATCCTAATATGATGTTGATCTATATCGCTCAGTTTATTAAGAGTACTGGTGTTATCGTCGCTACAGGCTACATGTGGGCACTTGTTCCTGAAGTTATTTCGTATGGCGAATACGTAAGTGGACGTCGTATTGCAGGTATTGTAAATGCCCTCACAGGTATTTTCTTTAAGGCCGGAATGACTATCGGTAGTGTTGTCGCTCCAGCAATTCTTGCATACGTGGCTTACGATGAGAATAGTATAGAGCAGACTCCTTTTGCTCAGGAAGGTATTCTTTGGCTTGTATGCGTAATTCCTGCATTCCTCTTAATTCTTGCCATTTGGATTATTTCTAAGTACGAACTTTCAGATTCTGTAATTGACAAGATAAACAAGGAAATAGAGAGTAGAAATATGTGAGTTTAGATATTTTTGTCGTTGACTCAATTCTTAATGTAGTAAAAAATAATAAATAGATATGAAAAAGACTTATTTGATACCAAATGATTACATGGCAGATCCATCTGTACATGTATGGAATGGACGATTGTATATTTATCCAAGTCATGACTGGGAAAGTGGTATTCCTGAAAATGATAATGGGGACCATTTTAACATGAAAGACTACCACGTGTTTTCAACAGATGATTTGGAAGCCGTGATAAGTGGCGAAAAGGCGCTTGTTGACCATGGTGTTGTGCTTAAAGTTGAGGATATTCCATGGGCAGGACGACAACTATGGGATTGTGATGTCCAGGAGAAAGACGGTAAATATTATATGTATTTCCCATTGAAGGACAGAAACGATATCTTCCGTTTTGGAGTAGCTATTGCTGATAGGCCTGAAGGACCATTTATTCCGCAGCCAGATCCTATGCGTGGGTCATATTCTATTGATGTGGCGGTATTAAAGGATGATACGCCTAAGGCTGAAAACTATTTCTATTTTGGAGGTATATGGGGCGGTCAATTACAGCGCTATAAGGATAATAAGGCGCTGGAGAATGCTCACTTGCCAGAAGGCGAAGAACCTGCGTTACCTTCACGAGTAGCAAGACTGGCAGACGATATGTTAGGTTTTGCTGAAGAACCACGTCCTGTACTTGTTGTTGATAAAGATGGTAAACCGCTCAAGGCAAATGACCCACATCGATTCTTTGAGGCTTCGTGGGTGCATAAGTATAATGGCAAATACTATTTCTCTTATTCTACTGGTGACACGCATTTCCTATGTTATGCTATAGGAGATAATCCATACGGTCCATTTACTTATCAGGGAGTCATCCTTACACCTGTGGTAGGATGGACTACTCATCATAGTATAGTTGAGTTTAAGGGAAAGTGGTATCTTTTCCATCATGATAGCGTGCCTTCAGGAGGACGTACTTGGCTACGTAGCTTAAAGGTTTGTGAACTTCATTATAATGAGGATGGCACAATTCAGACTATAGAAGGCATGGATTAAGTCCTCTCGTCTTTTGTTTTACTTTATGTTCAGTTATTACCCAGTCTTAAAACTATGAAAAGAATATTTATATCGTTGTTGTTTCTTGTGGGCGGCCTGTCTCTAAATGCTCAGTCTCTGCGTCTGCCATCATTCTTTAGCGATGGTATGGTCTTGCAGAGAAATATTAAGGTTCCCGTATGGGGATGGGGCAAACCTGGAAGCGAGATAGTGGTGGAATTTCGCGGACGTACTGTGAAGACAAAGGTTAAGGGTGATGGCACATGGAAGGTGGTATTGCCGAAAATGGAGGCTTGTCCTCTTGCTGCTAATCTGGTTGTCTCAGAAAAGTCCTATGGCTCTGCGGTCATGATTCATAATGTTTTGGTGGGTGATGTATTTTTGTGTTCTGGACAGTCGAATATGGAATTACCTATTCGAAGGTGTATGGATAAGGTAGCCGACAACGTTAAGCATTATTCTAATTCTCAAATACGTTATCTAAAGATTTCTCATCAGTATAACTATGTGCAGCCAAATGAGGATATGAGGGGAAGTACGTGGTATGATGTTACTCCTACTAATTGTATGGAAATGTCGGCCATCTGCTATTTCATGGCACGTGAATTACAGGAGGAAAAACGTGTTCCTATAGGTATTATAAATTCTTCTGTAGGTGGTACAAGAGTGGAAAGTTGGATGCCACAGCATGTGTTAAGTCAGTTTGATAAATACGAGGATGAGTTTTCTCAAGTTAAATATCATCAGACAGATTGGCCAGATTCCATAAACCGTATAGAACAGAGAAAAAGCTATGAATGGGAACGTGAAATGATAAGCGGGGATTCTGTGGTCACTAGATGGAGAAATCCAGACTATGACTTCTCTTCATGGCTGAAGACGAATATGTTTGCAGATTGGAGCAAAGGACGTAATGGATCTTACTGGTTTCGCTTTATAGTGGATATAGACCGATTGGGGGATGCCGTTTTACGTATGGGAGCTATGAAAGATGCTGATTCGATATTTGTGAATGGACATTTCGTGGGAAATACAACATACGAGTATCCGCCTAGAATATATAAGGTAAAACGAGAGTATTTACGTTTGGGAGATAATGAAATTATGGTTCATCTTATGTCTCAGAATGGTAGGCCGAATTTTACTCGAGGAAAGATGTATCAGTTGGAAATTGGAAGTCAAGTATATAAGATTCCTGAAGACTGTAGTATGGCTTTTGGAAAGGAAATGTCGCCCAAACCTTCGAACACGTATTTCGTGGATTGCCCAACCGGACTATATAATGCTATGATTGCTCCATTGCGTAATTTCGCGTTTAAGGGTGTCTTGTGGTATCAGGGTGAGTCAAATCAGGGAACACAGGATTACGCAAGTTATCTTGAGGCTATGGTGAAAAGTTGGAGAAAACAATTTGGAGCCAAACTTCCTGTGGTCATCATGCAGCTGCCGGGATTTATGAGTCGCCATTCGGAACCTATATTACATAGTGGGTGGTGTGACATGAGAGAATCCCAACGACAGGCTTCTTTGATAATTTCAAAATCGGCCTTGGCATCAATAATAGATACTGGTGAGTGGAATGACATACACCCACAGGATAAGCATACGGCCGGACATAGGGCTGCTCTTCAAATGCGGAAACTTGCGTATGGCGAAAGGGAACTTGTGGCCGAAGGACCACGTGTCAAATCAGCCAAAATTCTTGACGATGGAACGGTAAAACTTGTGTTTGATGATGGCCAGGTTAAGGTTGTGAAAGAATCTTCGGCAACATGGTCTGTTTACGACGAAAATGCAAATAAACTGGTTCCGATACCAATCGAACGTGGTACTAATAAGAGCCATTTGGTGCTGAGATACTGTTATGACGACTATCCGGTACCAGAAATCTTTGGGTCGACAGGTATTCCTGCTCCACAATTTGAAGTATGTTTTTGATAGAAAAAAGTTTATAATTATAGGTTAAGTGGTTTAAATATTGTATAATTGTATGGTTATTCAATAATATAAAGATTTTGGTTATTATATTATTTAAGTTCCTCTTATGAACTATTTATGTTTCCCTTATGTTTCCCCAAGTTTTCTTGGAGAAACGTAGGGAAACTTGGTTATTTTTTGAGGTTGTAACTTTGCTGACGTAGCCATTCAGTCCATTCTGAAATGGTCTTTGAATTATCGAAAGTCTGCCAAGGTATAGGCTTACCAATATGAATTGTAAAAGTCTTATTGCTGGCGGTCTTTACTGTTTGCCAAGGGAGAAGTATGAGACCGATGTTGAACTTCATACCCAGTTTCCTGCGTAAAAACTCAGTTGCGTAGAATGTTGTTGAGTTTCTGCCGTCAAAGTACATAGGTACGATGTCTCTTTTTGAGTCTATCGCTTGTCGAATGACAGATTTCTTCCAAGGTATGTCCTGAATCTTTCCGTCAATATATCTTGAACAGAAGCCAGCGGGGAAAGTCATGATTTGAGTCTCCTCGTCTCGATAAACGTTATCTATTGCTTCCATGTCGCCCCTTTTCTGTGCTCCAAGAGTATTAACGGGCAGGAACACAGGGCGTAGAGGCTCAATATTCATAAGTATATCATTTACTATGAGTTTAATTTTAGGGTATTTGCTACCAAGGACTTTTATGTAAGATATACCGTCGAATCCACCAAGCGGATGGTTGGATACGAAGATGAAACGTCCCTTGTCGGGCATGTTCTCTTCTCCCACAAGCTTATAGTCTGCCTTCAAAATCTTTGTTGCTCCGTCTGCAAATTCAACACCTTCTTTACCGTCAAGTGTGGTAAGGATATAGTTCATCTCCTTTTGACATATAAGCCATTTTGCAAAGGAGAAAACGAACTTAGGTATCTTTTTGTAGTATTGTGGTAACTTGTTTTTTACCACACTTTCTATATCTAATAATTTTGCCATAATCTTTAAAAATGTTCTTATGTTTTGAAGTCGTTTTATTCGTTTTTAATATGATGCTGTGGCGAAAATACCCTCAGCTTTGATGAGTTCTACTATCCGGTCAAGGTCCTCATGTGAAGCTTTTTGAAGAGCTAGATCAGGAGTCTCGCGGTCAATGGTGTAAATCATGACTTGTCTTGGAGCTATATATTTTACAGCATTCAGCCAAGGCTTGACATACTCGTCCGTTGTGTTGTCCACATCCTTACCATCCATGGATGTTCCTTTCATGAACATGGTCTGTATGATACATTGTCCGTTGAAGGCTTTCATGTGCTCAATTATGTCCTGTACATTATATTTTGAAGTGGGTCTATCCACATCCAATATATAGTCAGGGTTTACGGTATCGAGCTTTAGAATATTATTGTCCACCTTCATCAACGCATCGTGTACCTTTGGTCTACCGCATAGAGTGGCATTTGAAAGTACGCTAATCTTGGCATCAGGAAAATACTTATCTCTGAGCTGAATCGTATCATCTATTATTTCTGGAAATTCTGGATTAGCAGTAGGTTCTCCGTTTCCAGCAAAAGTAAATACATCAGGGTGTGGACCATTTTTCTGCATGTCCTGAAGTTTAGCCTCAAGAGCCTCTTTAACCTGTGAGCGAGTAGGCATTTTCTTGTGGGCTGGATGGTCGGCATTAAATCCACATTCACAATATATGCAGTCGAAAGTACATAGCTTACCCTCTGCTGGCAGTAGGTTGATTCCAAGAGAAACTCCAAGCCTCCTGCTGTGTATCGGTCCGAATATAGGTGACGGATATATTATTGTTGACATAAAAATAAACTTTTCAAATAAAATTGTAAAATTTTTGGACAAAGTTACGCCTTTTTTATTTATGATGTATTTTTTTTGATATTGTATATTTTTTATTTCATATTAAGATGGTATATTTGTTCTGTAAAACATAACACATAATCTAATATGAGCGAATTTACAAATTGGTATTTAGCTTTGGATGCTAATCTACAAGTTTTTTGGGGCTGTGCCCTGATAAGTTCAGTATTTTTTATCTTACAAGCTGTCCTTACTATTATAGGAATGGATCAGGCTGATATGGATATGGATGTCAATTTTGATGGAGACACGATGGATACGGGAGGTGGACTTAGTCTTTTCTCAATCCGCAGTCTTGTTAATTTCTTTGTAGGATTTGGCTGGGCCGGAATAAGCTTCTATAATGCAATCTCTATCAAGTTTTTTGTATATGTTGTTGCTGTAGTTATCGGTTGTGGATTTGGCTATATGTACATTTTCCTTAGAAAGAAACTTATGCGCCTTGAATCCAACGGAGCTATAAATCTTACTGATGCTATCGGTCGAGAGGCTGACGTCTATTTGAGAATACCTGCAGAGTCAAAGGGTGCAGGCAAGGTACAGATTAGTCTGAATGGATCAATATTCGAATATCCTGCTGTTACTCGTGGACAAGAGATTGCTACGGGCAGAAGGATTAAGGTCGTCGATGTACTTGACAATAGGACTCTTCTTGTTGAGGAAGTGTGAAAGAAAGTCGGTCC
>JAILIJ010000173.1 GCA_024695315.1 Bacteroidaceae bacterium | reverse complement strand
GTCCTCAGCTGCTTTCCATGTAAATTGGTTCACAGCATGTGGTATGACAGCTGCACAATGCTTGATAGTTTGATCTGTCATATTGAGAACCACATTCTTGCAGTTCTTGAAGAGTTGCATTTTCTCGCTACATTTTATGTCGTAAGAAATGAAATTCTCCTGGTGAGCAGCTCCCACATTCGTTATGACTCCGATAGTAGGCTTGACGATGGACTCAATTTTTTCCATTTCGCCCATCTCACTTATTCCAGCCTCTATGATAGCAAAGTCATTATGATTGCTGATAAGCCAAATGCTAAGTGGCACACCTACCTGCGAATTGTAGCTACGTGGAGAACGACACACATTGTAATCTACAGATAGCAACTGATAAAGCCATTCCTTAACCGTAGTCTTACCGTTAGAACCAGTAATAGCAATTATAGGGATGTTGAGCTGACTCCTATGATAAGCTGCCAACTGCTGAAGGGCCCTAAGCGAAGAATCGACAAACAGGAAGTTTGCATCTCCCATATTCTTCCATTCCTCGTTCTTGACAAAGTCATTATTATTCTCAACGACAAAGTTCCTTACTCCCCTCTTATATAGCTCGTTAATATACTTATGGCCATCATTTTTTTGAGTCTTCATTGCATAGAAGAGAGTCTCTTCTGGGAAACACAATGAACGGCTATCGATGAGCAACCAGTTGATTTCATGCTCAACATTGCCCACACGTCTTGCGCCAATAATCTTGGCGATATCCGAAATCTCGTATTGCATAGTTTTGTAGTCTTATAGACCTTTTATTTTCTTAAATGCAAAGATGACATTTTCTTTCGAGATAACAAAAACCGCGGTAAGAATATTTTGAATAATTATGAGTTTAGGAATAAGATATAGAGTAGAAGTTAAAAAGACAATAGTGATTACTAATCACTTAGCTCCCAAAATCTTAATTCTTAACTCTTAACTCAGAAAGGTTCTACATTCCAAGACAGTTCTTTACCGCAGCTTCAATCTGTTCCCCACGTAGGTCGCGCTTGATAATCTTACCGTCAGGTCCAAACAAGATAATCTGAGGAATGCCAGATATTCCATAAGCATCAGAGCCTGCTCTTTGAGCATTTATGATCTGAGGATATTCAATACCCAGTTCTTTAATCGACCTCTCTGTATCAGCAGGCTTGTCCCAAGTGGCAACACCAAGCACCTCAAATTTATCTCCCTTATATTTGTTATAGACATTTATAAGGTTTGGTATCTCCCTCTTACAAGGTCCACACCAACTTGCCCAGAAGTCTACGAGCACATACTTACCCTTACCAACATAATCCGAAAGCTTCTGCACCTTGCCATTATACTCTGCCTCAAAATCCTTAAACATAGCACCCTCAGCTGTCTCAGACAACATCTTTTCCGCATTCAACCTACGTGCTTCCTCCTCTTCTCTTTGCTTCTTTTCTTTGTTGGCATTCGTCTTTACATAATCACTAAAATTACTATTTTCGAAATACTTACCAGCCTTTTCCATAATATTCTCAAAGGTGATAACACCTTCGTTTGCAGCGTATATGTATGCAGCCTCCTCGCCAGGATTCTTTTCCAGATATTCTTGTATTGAAGAAATATACTTATCGCGTTTCTTTAAGAATCTTTCGTACAAAGGTTGAATAACCTTTTCCTGCTGATCTTCTGGTGTTATACGACTAAGGTTATTAAGACTATCAATCATCTCATAGACTGCCATTTTATAAGGTTTCACTTCCTTATATATCTTAGCCCATCCGCTATAGAACGTACCTTTTCCATCAAGCTCACACATTTTATCCATGAGAAGTACATTTACTGTCTCACCAGGTACAGAGACAATATTATAAAATTTTCGGCTCACATGCCCATCTTCCGTAATAGTGTATAAAAATATATTACTTGATTCATTCAAGTTTACGGAATAGCTGAATTTCCCATTTTTAATATTTATAGTGTCCACAGATGCCTTGTCGAAATCCATATTCTTATCACATACACGTACCAAGCATTTTGAACAATTAAGTTCCTTAGCAATTTTTCCATTTATCTTAAATGGTTTTTGTGCATAAGATGCAGAAAAAGACAAAGTTGCCATCGCAACTAATGTCGTAGTAAAAATCTTTGTATTCATAAATATGTATTGGTTAAAAAAATTTTTTCAAATGTAGTGATTTTACATTATTCACACAAAAAAAATATAACTTTTCTCACAATGGGTAAAATTATTTTCCATAGAATCATCAAATAATGTATTTTATTCTCATAACATTATCGCTCCAACTATCGTCTCTTAAACTTCTATTTAACGATCCCCATTATCATATAAAACAAAAAAAGTGCGTCAATAAGGACGTACTTTCTACCCCACCTCCTTCGACAACGCTTCGTATCTCCTTCGTATCACCTTCGAAAACCATAGCTGATGAGTATCGATTTTGCATTATCAAAATTTAAACTCACCCCCTAATAGAATCGGAGTTGGAAACGCATCGTCAAATGAATATTCAAAGATACTAAAAAACACACTTTTATGCTTATTTTTAGCTTCTCATAAATTTTTTAACATAACATTTAACATTTTAACACTTTCGATTCGAAGGATTGTAATCTCGACTTTACAACTAAGATTTGTCTAAAAACGTGACTTATCGTATTTTACGGTTATAAGGTTGGAAGTAGGACTGTGAGACGATTATGACGGATGAAAGCAGATTCTTAATTTTATTAAATTCTTAATTCTTAATTCTTAATTCAAAATGATTCTTAATTCAAAAAGATTCTTATCTCTTAATTCAAAAAAATATCTATCTTAGCATGGAAAATATAACAAAAACAACAAATCAACTAATTA
>JAILIJ010000151.1 GCA_024695315.1 Bacteroidaceae bacterium | reverse complement strand
TCACCATCCCCCCTGATCACGCCACGTTCGAGGTTATAATTCTTGAATACATTGTCATAAAAATATGTCTGAAGCTGTGACATTTCCTTGTGTCCGCCTAGCATATCTTTTGCGGACAGATGCCCTTTACCCTGTTCGTCAAAATAGCAAGGTACAAATGATACGTCCATATGTTCCGCCCCAGGCTCATCCCTATGAACCACTGCATTAATTATGTTATCCGCCCCAAAACGGTCTTGTACAGCCTTATAAGCGTCCTTAAAGAAGTTCATACGTTCTTCCTCAGAGAAGCTCTTCATAGATTCAGGAGAAGCTGTAATAATGCAATCAACCAAAACTGTTGCATCCTTTCTAGGTTTTCGAGTTAATCCAAGTTGCGAAATACGCTCATTTACTGCATTTCTGAAGTTGTCACACTTCTGCAGATAGATATTTTCATCCGATTTACTGAAATCAATATCAGGATTAGTGTTGCTCGTTTCTTTTTCACGATTCATGTGTATTCCAATTCCCGTAACTCCTGCCATTTTGATTTTCTGTAATCTCATAACGCCGTAGCCCATTCCAATTCCCTCCGCTCAATTAAGTGTATCGGTTGCCAATATCATACCATCTTTTTTTACATAAGTGTAACTCACTACACTTAGCATAGCTAAGCCGTTCGCCCTGCGGGGCACTCTTGGGGGAACTTCCCCCGCCGTCGCTTCGCTTTGGCATCCCCTGTCTACCGCCTTCCGAGATCTGCCCACGGTCAGACCTCTCCAGTTGGTTAAGAGCAATTCTCTTTAAGTGATGAAGGCGACCGAAGGGAGTACAAGCCGTGACACGGCTTGTTAATATCAGTCAGAGAAATGTGGTGGCTAAATAAAGATAAGAGTAAATTTAAAGTCGGAATGCTTATAAAGTCAGTATTTATGCGATTTTCAAGCACTTTAGCTTGTAGTAATTTTTGACCACTTTTGTAGTAATTTTTGACCACATTTGTTGTAATTAGATTACTACAAATCCATAATATTTGTTGTTATTGACACGACTATTTTTGTTGTATTATAATTACTACAACATCAAAGGAGGCTACTATTTATGGGGAAAAATGAACTTACTACAAAGACAACAACCAAAAAAGTAAAATGCGTTGGAACTGAGCAGTTCATTAATACTGCCACAGGTGAAATCGAGGATTTTCAAGTTACTCAAATCGAAGAGCGAGATTTCAACTTTTCCAAGGTTTGGATAAGAAATTTTGTGGCAACTCTAGACCTTGTTGGAAATCAAAAAACTAAGCTTGTCTATTGGATAATTGACCATCTGAACAAAGAAAATCAGCTAATTTATACTAATCGTCAGTTAGAATCAGAAACTGGTATATCATTAAAAACAGTTTCCATCACCATGAAAGCACTACAAGACGCTAATTTTCTAAAAAAACAATTTAATGGCGTGTATATCATCAATCCAGATATTCTTTTTAAGGGCAGTAAAAACGCAAGAATGAATGTGCTTAATCAGTATAGCGAACTAGGATATCAAAAAGCTGAATTAAGCAAAGAAGAGAGAATATCAAACCTTAAACAGAGCATATCCACCCTACAACATCAGCTTGATGAATTGTTGAGTGATGATAAAAACATAATCGATGCAGAAGTTGAAGCACAAATGAGCTTTACACCAAGCGGACAGATTTTTCAAAGAGTTACAGAGGTAAAGAAAAAATGAATCGAGAAAAACAAATTCAACTTCCTTTGAGCCTTGTTTTTGCATTTATACAATATCTTGAATCATCTGAGGGTGACGAGAAATTAAAATCAGAAATATGGGAAGGGATATATAAAAAAGCTGATGCAATGGCACGTCATGACCTTTACAGCATATACAAAGACCCAACAAAAACGGAAGCAGAACGAGAAGATGCAAGACAAAAATATCTTGATGCTATAGGAATTCCTGAATCTTTTCGTAGATAAAACCCAAAACAGAATTGGAGGAGTAAAAAATGTTAGTGTGCGGATGCAAAAAAAATGAAGATGTAGATACAAACCTTTTTAAAGGTAATTTGGAAGAATGCAAAGCTTATTGCAAAAAGCTTGTACCTGCCGACTTTTATAGCCTAGATATAGTCGAGGATAACGGATTAATATCCAAACGAATTTTTTTACATGGTACTTTTGCAGAAGATTTTTTTGAGCTACTTAGCTAAAAAAAGAACCGGATCCAGGACAAAAAAGATGTCTTGGAACCGGTTCTTTTATTTATCGCTCAAAATCCTCATAATCTTCAATTTGCATATCTTCAAAGCGTTCAGCCTGTCGCATAGTCTCTCTTATCGTACGCTCATATTCTCGAGTAAGTTTTGCTTGACGTTCTTGCTCTCTCTCATTGAACGCATCTAACACAGAACGCCCATTTTTCATGGTCAGACTATCGGCGAACTGTTCAAGCCTTGCGCCCCTGCCTTCCAGCTCTTGCCTAAATTCTTTGTTGATGAAATTATTAAAAATAACTTGCGCCTTGTTTTCGGACGTTCCAAGAATATAACTTTCCTGTTCGGTCTTTAGTTCTTCATATTTCTTTTTGGCTTCATATGCGCTTTTGCGGTCTTTTTCTGCCTTTTGTAAATCTCTTTGCAACTGCTCTTGCGTTTGTCTAACTATTTCTCGTGCTCTTTCCTCGATAAGCTGTTGCTCTCTATCCTTCATATCACTTAGATTCTGTTCGAGCTTCTGAACACGATTCATCACGGGTTCGACCTTTTTAAAATAGTCCGCCAACTCCCAAGATGCTCGCTGAACACTTCCCAAGCTGACCTCATTCTTATTCTTGCTAAAAGCAGGTTTTTTTAGTTCGAGATTACCTTCAGCAACTCTGTCTCCAACGCTTTTTATAGTTTTTACTATATCGTTGTATTCTTTATTGAGCACATTCATAGAATCCCTGTCTGCAAGCTTAGTTTCGATGCTTTCAAGTTTATTAATATGCTCACGCAGCTTTACAGTTTCTTGCAGAGCTGCATCACGTGCTGCTTTTGCTTTTTCCGCTTCTTGACCTACCATCTTAGCTTTAAAGTGTGCATCGTCCAAATGCTCCTTTGCTTGCTCACCATCCCCCCTGATCACGCCACGTTCGAGGTTATAATTCTTGAATACATTGTCATAAAAATA